>JAABQZ010000051.1 GCA_011391175.1 Methylophilaceae bacterium
CTCATGGGCTAAAGCGGTTAACTCTGGTCACAAAGTGATGGATATTGCGGATGCAGTGAAAGAAGCAGACGTCGTGATGGTGTTATTGCCTGATGAAACGATGGCTGGTATTTACCACGCTGAGGTTGCACCTAATTTAAAAAAAGGTGCGGCAGTAGCGTTTGCGCACGGATTTAACATTCATTACAACCAAATCGTGCCACGCGCAGATTTAGATGTCATCATGATTGCACCAAAAGGTCCAGGCCACACGGTGCGCAGTGAATACCTTAAAGGTGGTGGCGTTCCAACTTTAATCGCTGTGTATCAAAACACTTCTGGCAAAGCCAAAGAAATCGCATTGTCATACGCAGCAGCAAACGGCGGCACCAAAGGTGGCGTGATAGAGACTGACTTCCGTGAAGAAACCGAGACCGATTTATTTGGTGAGCAGGCAGTGTTGTGCGGTGGCGCAGTTGAGTTAGTAAAAGCGGGCTTTGAAACGCTGACAGAAGCAGGTTATGCCCCAGAGATGGCTTATTTTGAGTGTTTGCACGAGCTTAAACTGATTGTAGATTTGATGTACGAGGGTGGCATTGCCAACATGAACTACTCTATCAGCAACAATGCAGAGTATGGCGAGTATGTGACGGGCCCTAAAGTCATTAGCGACCAAGCCCGTGCTGCAATGAAAGAATGTTTAGCCAATATTCAAAATGGTAACTACGCCAAACAATTCATTTTAGAAGGCCGCACTAACTACCCTGAAATGGTAGCACGCCGCCGCTTAAATGCAGCGCACCCAATTGAAGTGGTCGGTAACCAATTACGCGCCATGATGCCTTGGATTGCTAAAAACAAATTGGTAGATCAAAGTAAAAACTAATTTTTGTTGATTTAATTCAAAGGGCAAAACGTTAAACGATTTGCCCTTTTTTTATTAAAGGATTTGTGTGCCTATTTCTATCATCTTACAACACCTGCTCCCTAAGCAAGCATTGACAAGGCTTGCAGGCTTGCTCGCTGGCCTCGAGGCAGGCGCGTTCACCACGGGGGTGATTGGCTGGTTTGTAAAACGTTACCATGTAAATATGGCTGAGGCAGTCAATCCGAATATTTCTAGCTACAAAACTTTTAATGAATTCTTTACACGCCCTTTAAATGCTGATGTGCGTCCACTAGCGAAAGCAGATTTTATTTGCCCTGTAGATGGCGCGATTAGCCAATTTGGCAGCATCCAACAAGATCAAATTTATCAAGCAAAAGGCCATCACTATTCAACACTAGCATTGGTTGCGGGGCAGAAAGAATTAGCCGCTAAATTTGAAAATGGCCACTTTGCTTGCCTATATTTAAGCCCAAAAGATTATCACCGCATCCACATGCCTTGTGACGGCAAGCTTAAAAGTATGACGTATGTGCCAGGCGATTTATTTTCAGTCAACCCCACCACTGCGGCCAACGTGCCGAATTTATTCGCACGCAATGAACGCGTAGTGTGTGAGTTTGAATCAGACCAGCACGGCACATTTGTGATGGTACTGGTGGGAGCAACGATAGTGGGGAGTATGGCGACTGTTTGGCACCAAGAAAATACTGGTGCGCTAAATGGCATTATTAACCCGCCGCGCTCTGGCCAGATACGCACTTGGAATTATAAAAACATCTCACTAAAGCAAGCTGATGAAATGGGACGTTTTTTGCTAGGCAGCACCGTAGTCATGCTATTCGAAAAAGCCACGCTGCAATTTAATGCTGCTTGGCAGCCAGCGCGTGCGATTAAACTGGGCGAAATGATGAGTGTCAAATAGCTTGGTTATTTAGAGCGTGCTGGGGTTTTGCTAGATGACTTCGTTTTATTAGCCAAACCTTTACTATTCGAACCATTATTATTCAAAACTTTATGATGCAAATGCGTTGATAGCTCATTCAACGCCGATTTATAGACCTCGCGTTTAAACTCAATTACGTCTTCTAACGGCACCCAATAATCGCTCCAGCGCCATGCATCAAACTCGGGGTGTTCACTAGCGCGTAAAGACACATCAGTATCGCGGCCGACCATACGCAACAAATACCAGATTTGCTTTTGGCCTTTGTAACTGCCGCGCCACTCGCGTTTTACCCAGCTACTTGGCACTTCATAGCGCAACCAATCGCGCGTGCGACCTAAAATCTGCACGTGTTTTGGCTCTAAACCAATTTCTTCCATCAACTCCCGATACATTGCCTGCTCTGGGCTTTCACCGTAATTAATTCCGCCTTGCGGAAACTGCCAAGCATGCTCTCGTATTCGTTTACCCCAAAAAACTTGGTTGTGTGAGTTGCAAAGAATAATGCCCACATTGGGGCGATATCCATCACGATCTAACATTTTGCTGCACCTAAACTATTTTAACGCCATTTTTTCATATTTTAAGCACTATTGAAAGCACGCATTTGTATCTACAATGTTAAGCATGAAAAATCTAATCTTTATTTTGCTGTTTACCGTGTGTGCGTGTGCACCTAAGCCCAACAGCATGGCTTACATCACCAACCAAGGCGATAACACGGTTTCGGTCATCGATATTCAACAGAGCAAAGTGATTGACACCATCAAAGTAGGCAAAGCGCCAGTCGGCGTAGCGATTTCCAGTAAACTAAAACGCGTGTTTATCAGCAACGTGGAAAGCAATAATATTTCGGTGATTAATAGTGCAAATAACAAAGTAATCGAAAGTATTACCCTGCAAGGCTCACCAGTAGGGCTTGCCATGGCACCTAATCACAATACGCTGTATGTGGCTGATTGGTTTAGCGACCGCATTATTGCGATTAATACGGCTGATTACAGCCAACGACGCGAGGTGATGGTTGCCAAAGCGCCTGCTGGTTTGGTGGTAAGTGCAGATAGCAAAACTCTTTATGTGGCGGCGCGTGATAGCAACGAAGTGGCGGTGGTTGATACTAAAAGTTTTGCTGTCACTAAACGTATTGCCGTTGGCGCACATCCATTTGGACTTTCACTGGGTAATGATGGCACGCTATATGTAGTGAACGTCTACGACAATACGATATCGGCAATTAATACGCGCACATGGGCGCAAACCCAAATAAAAGTAGGTGAACACCCATACTGTGCGGTGCCCAGCGCCGACAATAAGAGCTTGTACGTTACCAATACGCAGGACGACACCGTCTCAGTGGTTGATTTGGGCTCTTTAAATAAAGTCACGCAACAAACCATCGCGCTAATTGATGTGGGCATGACGCCAGAAGGTATTAGCTATGATGCTATCAATAAATTAGTACTGGTTGCCAGCTGGGGTGAGAATAAAGTCAGCCTGATTGATGCGCGCACCAACAACCTAAAAGGCCACATTAACACCGGGGATAAAAGCCGGGCATTCGGACAGTTCATACTGTCCGAACATTAAAGAGCACAATTTATATTGGAATCAGTATGCGTCAACGCAATCAAAAGCATCACGTTACTCAAAACATGGGCATATTGGCGTAACTGATTTATAATGCGAATAGCCTAGTATTTATCAAAGCTTTTTTAAACGTTTTATACGGAGAATATGGAATGAACAAGTTTTTAGCAATGTTAGCTCTAGCCGTTTTACCAAACCTAGCTATGGTTCCTTTGGCTTTTGCGCACGGCCCTACGCCACAAAAAGTAGAAAAATCAATCGTCATTAAAGCCGCGCCAGCCAAAGTTTGGGCAATGGTTAAAGACTTTGGCAATATGCAAGCTTGGCATCCTGCTATTGCAAGTACTAAATTAGAGAAAAAAGGCGACGAAACTCATAGAACGTTGACTTTGAAATCTGGTGGCGAAATTCACGAGAAATTACGCAGTGCCGATGACAAAGACATGAAATTGAAATATGAAATTACAGGCGGCGTTGCCCCAGTGGCCGATTACAACTCTGTGATGACCGTTGCCGCAGGCCCTGGCGCTGGTGAAACCACCGTGACATGGGTAGGCCGTTTTTACCGTACTTATAAACTAAACCCACCCATTCCAGCTGGTCAAGATGATGAAACAGCCTTTAATTTCATCACTGGCGTTTACGATAGCGGCTTGGCTAACCTTAAAAAGGTGCTCGAAAACTCAAAGTAACTAATGCCGCCACAGGGGCGGCAACAGCAAACGCTGCATCAACAAGTGATAATGCTGTAGCACCCAAAAAACCGTGGTGGAAATTTTGGTAATTTAACCTATAAATTACCTTATTAAGAATTAAAAGGGATTGCTCATGCAATCCCTTTTTTTATGCTGATTCAATTAAAACCATCTACTAACCAACTTAACTTTACTCCTACTTAACTTTACCCTAACTTAGCTTTACGCAAGACACGAAAGATATTGAGCTGACAAAAAATTGTCTTAAATTGTTTGCAATGACACTTTTTGTCAGTCTATTTGAGTAGATTTTCACAATTTACTGGATTAATTTACACGCGTTTACAAAAATTGCCCGTTAAATTTGAACTTAAAATAATTTAATTGTTTAAAAACAATAAGTTGATTAATAAATACGGAAGTTGGCACAGCCGTTGCTAGTAACTATTCAAGCACTGGTAACAATAACTACCGGTGTGTAATTTACGGTAGTTATATTCAATTAAATTTTTACAAAGGAAATTAAAATGATGATGAAACAAGTTCAAAAAGGTTTTACCTTAATCGAGTTGATGATTGTTGTGGCAATTATCGGTATTTTGGCTGCAATCGCAATTCCAGCTTATCAAGATTACATCCGTAATGCTGCAAACAACGCTTGTATGGCAGAAACAAAAGCATATACAAACATCGTATTATCTAACACAGCACTTGGTACTGCTCCTCCAGCCCCTACAGCTCAAGCCTGTGCTGGCGGTATTACTAATGCTACAACTTGGACAACTGCTACATTAGCTAACATTGTTGGTACTGTAGGCGGTCGTGGTGATCAAAACACGACATGTGCTGCTGCAACTGGTGGCTCATGTTCATTGGCTGCTGCTGCTTAATATATAATTATATTGACGTACCGTAAATAAACCCCATGCGTTGCATGGGGTTTATTTTTTGTAGCTTGCTTGATATTATGAATATACACTAGAAAGAATTAGCCACATGGATACTACTGACAAATTAAAATTCTATTCCATAAAAATTATAACTGCATTAGCCTTTACTATGTTTGCATACCGGGCGCTAGTTCAGATTTTGGCCAGTGACACTTTACAGCCCAACTTGGTTTTACTGCTGATAAGTGAGAGCATTACTGTCGCTTTAATTTTAGCAGCTAGGCCAGCAAAAGATTATGCAGCAAATGCGATTGCTTTGTTAAGCACCTTCGTTGTGACATTTTATTTCCTAGTGATTAATATTTCTAGCGGACAAACCCTATTGCCTGCCTTTATCACTATTACACTTCAAATCGTAGGGATGTTATTACAAATTACCGCCAAACTATATCTCGGAAGATCCTTTGGCTTGGTGGCTGCAAATAGAGGAGTGGTTACATCTGGGCCGTATAAATTTGTGAGGCACCCTATCTATTTCGGATACTTAATTGTCCACGTTGGTTTTTTACTTTCACTATTTAGCGTGCAAAATCTATTGATATTTACCTGCTTATACTTCTTTCAAGGCTGCAGAATTTGGCAAGAAGAAAAATTACTTTTAAGAGATGAAGCATACAAATCTTATGCGACACATACCAAGTTCAGACTAATCCCAGGGTTATTTTAGCCTAACAACTTATTGTGTGCGACTGAGCAAGCGCGCCTAAATCAAGTGTAGTAAAATCGAGGCTACATCAAACAAAAACCCACCAATTGGTGGGTTTTTTCATGCCTGATATGAAAAATCGCGGCATTAAAATTAAATTGGGTTACTCTGCGGTTGCTCCCATTTTTGACGAGAAATAAAGTAAAAAGAGTTGTAAGTAGTTGATAAAAAGTAAAAATAGATGCTCTGGGAGGCAATATCTATGCGGCTTACAGGGCAGGTATTTTTGAGTTAACTTTAACTCGCACTGCGCGTGCCTCCTTCTAACACCATCGCTTTTAAACCATGCTGAGCGAGTATAAATGCAGCGGCGCTACTACGGCGCCCCGTTTGGCAATAGACAATATATTGTTTTGTGTTATCGAGTTGAGAAAGATAGCTACGTAGCTCGTGTAGCGGTGCGTTAATGGCGCCTTCGATATGGTGGTAAGCATATTCTGATTCAAAGCGCACATCTAGCCATTCTGCAGCGCCGCTAGCCACTTTGGCTTGCGCGTCTCTCAGAACAATCATGTTGATAATAGGTGCCTTAAGCAACTCAACAAAGTCTTGCTTTTTAAGCCGCAATAGCTGCCCACTGGTTTTCATGGTCACCGTGGCATTGCGTTTGGTATCTGATGCTAACGCCTCTTCACCAAAACCAGCACCTTTAAAAATCTCTGCCAATACAATGGCACCTTGGCTGGGGTCTTTTACCCGACTAACGATGGCGCTACCTTCCTGAATCAAATAGTAGTAATCGCCCTCTTGTCCTTGCGTAATAATAGTTTGGCCAGCTTGAACTTCAAGCGGTTGCATGCGCGCAAACATCGCCTCGATATTGGCCGCTGGAAGCTTGTTAAATACACCATTTTGCAACTTAAATGCATTAAAACTAGCCGCATCTAATTTAAACTCTTTTTTAACTAACTTGGTTTCTGGCAATTGGGCAGGCGGGTAGCCAGAGAGCTGATCCCATGTCAGCATAATATCCAGCAAATCTAAATCGATGCGCACAATCTCTAGTGGCGTTAACGCGATAGTGTCTTTAATCTTTAAACGCCCAGCGTCTACTGGGTGCTTGGCAGCATCAGTGCCTGCGCGCAAAATCACTTTATTGCCATTATCGTAGCGTATGCCTAAATCACCTGCCACCACATACAGTGCTTGCATGCCGTTATTCATCATGCGTGTGGGGTCTAAGTTCTTGCTAACTTGCTCAATAAAACATACAGCGGCCAACTCTTCTAGCCGACTTGGAGAAAGTCTTGCCACAGGCTCAAACTGCGCTAATGCAGACTTACTAATTGAAATTGGGTCTCTGTTATCGTCCACGGCCTTACAACTCCAACACTTGCTGACTGCGTAACGCTATGCAATGCATAGTGGCTGGGTTCGCTGCAATTTCTTGCATAATGGTAGAGTCCTCACCTGGTTTAAGGTGCGTAATAAACACTTGTGGACTGCTTTTTAAATGCGACAGTTCCATTGCCAATGTATCAGGACATAAATGCTTAGAAAGGATGGCCAAATGCGCCTCTGCATTGCTAAATGCGGTTTCTATAATTAAATATTTCAAATTATTGACTTGATTAACAGCCTGCCAAAAATCTTCGCCGCCAGCGGTATCGCCAGTGAATACTAAACTACCAGGGCCGCTATCCACAAGGTAGCCTACTGCAGGCACCACATGGCTTGCTGGTAGCACGGTAATGGTTTTATGATTAATCTGTACTGATTGCCCCACTTTAATCTCGTTATAAATTAAAAACGGAAGTGCACTATTGGGGATTTTAGAAAAGTCTGGCCAAACCAACCAATTAAAAATATGCTGCTTTAAAATATCAATGACTTCACAAGTGGCATGAACAGTCACAGAATGTTCACGCAAACCCATGACAGTATCTAATAGCAAGGGAATAAACCCAATGTGGTCAATGTGCGTGTGCGTGACAAAAATATGGTCAATTTTTAGCAAGGCTTCTAGCGACAAATCGCCCACGCCAGTGCCTGCGTCTATCAACACATCGTCATCCAGCAACAGAGCAGTGGTGCGCATATTGCCACCAATACCACCGCCACAACCTAATACTTTAACTTGCATGTAAGTCTCATTTTATTTAATTTTTTAATGTGTTGAGCTTTTGCATATAATGGACATTTGCTGATACCAACATCTTCAAAGCCGCGATGCAGGTGAATGGATTTTGTCATACCTGTCAAAAACTCATTCAACAACAATAAATTACGCCGATTTAAGTGCTCCCACATGACTATAAGCAATAAACCTGCCAACATCATTTATAAACACGCTTGCTGCTTATAAATGCAGCGCTATTCAAAATAGTTATCTAGCTGCTTAAGATATGCAGCAACACTAACGACATGCAACAGCTCAGTCACATCAACGGTCAAGCTAAATGCAAAACTGGCGCATTACCCTCCTCAAGAATAACCGAAAATATAGCAACTCTTCTATAATAAACATACTTTTACAATTAAGCATCATCATGCCCACCGCTATAGAATCACCAATCGAAATTTGCCAAACAGACAACCCAACTGCTAGCGTCATCTGGCTACATGGCTTGGGCGCTGATGGTCATGATTTTGCACCTGTGGCTGAAATGCTAAAACTGCCTAGCATTCGCTTTGTTTTACCACATGCGCCTTTTCAAAAGATCACCATGAATAACGGCTATGAGATGCGCGCATGGTATGACTTGTTTGGCTTAAATAGCAGCCACCCACAAGATGAGGCTGGTATAGAAATCTCTAGAGCCTATATTGAGTCTCTGATTGCGCAAGAAAATCAGCGTGGCATTGCCAATTCAAACATCGTGTTGGCAGGTTTTTCGCAAGGCGGCGCTATAGCACTGCATACAGCCCTACGCCAGAAGCAAGCACTGGCAGGCGTTCTAGCGCTATCGACCTATTTGCCTTTACAAGCTAAATTAGCTACCCAAAAAACGACTGAAAGCTTAAATACACCAATTTTTATGGCGCACGGTAGCTTTGACGAAGTCATTACGCTAGAAAGATGCAAGCAATCTTTAACTGTTCTGCAAGAAAACGCTTACCAAATCGAGTGGCACGAATACCCCATGGCGCACAGTGTTCATCCACAGGAAATTAATGATATTCGCCTATTTTTACAGGCGGTTTTAATTGGTTAACCTGTTGAGATTAAACACGCAAACAAGTTAAGTTTTGCTAGAATCTCACAAACAGATAATTAAAATAAAATGACTAAAATAATCCAAAACGAAGCGCCAGATTTTGAAAGCGCTCTGCTTGAACTTGAGGCCATTGTGAGTCAAATGGAATCGGGTAATCTGCCGCTTGAGCAATCGATTAAGGCTTACAAGCGAGGTGCTGCGCTACTGCAGACCTGTCAAAAATCGCTGAGTGAAGCGGACCAGCAAATTCGTATATTATCTGAAGCTAATCAACTGGAGGCATTTGCGCCTAGCACTGAATAACGCATGAGTCAGCCCATGATAGAACCTGTTAACGAACAAACTAACGCATTTAACGCTTGGGCGCATAACATGCAAATGCGTGTGGAAGATGTACTCAATACGCATTTACCGCCCAGCAATACTTCACCTATGCGTTTGCACGAGGCAATGCGCTACGCCACCTTGGGCGGCGGCAAGCGTGTGCGCGCCTTATTGGCGTATGCTGCGGGCGAGTTTTGTGGAGCAGGCCTCAATAAAATTGATGTGCCTGCGGCGGCAGTAGAAATTATTCATGCATTTTCATTAGTACACGATGATTTGCCATGCATGGATAACGACGACTTGCGCCGCGGCAAGCCAACTACGCACAAACAGTACGGCGACGCCCTTGCATTGCTGGTGGGCGATGCACTACAAAGCTTGGCGTTTCAACTGATTTCGCAAGACAAACAACTAAAAAGCGCCACACAAAAACTACAAATGTTGCACATTTTAGCCCTGGCCAGTGGCTCACGTGGCATGGCTGGTGGCCAAGCCATTGACATTGAGAGCATTGGTATTCCACTCTCACGCGCAGAATTAGAGCATATGCATATTCAAAAAACGGGTGCGCTCATTCGTGCTGGTGCTTTGCTTGGTGCATACAGTGCTGATAAGCCTAAGGACGACAAAATTAAAGCGGTGGATCATTTTGCCAAATCCATCGGCTTAGCATTTCAAGTGGTGGATGACATTTTAGATGCCGAAGCCAACACGCAAGCCTTGGGTAAAACTGCAGGTAAGGATCAACTGCATAACAAATCCACTTATGTCACCATTTTGGGTTTATCTGCCGCCAAACAATTAGCCAGCGAACTGCATGCCAACGCCATGGCGGCCTTGTCTTTTTACGGGCGTGAGGCAGATTTGCTTCGACACTTGGCCAATTTTATTATCCATCGTAGCTTTTAACGCAACACCTTTTTATGCCCTCTTTACTGAATAAGATTAACTCGCCTGAAGATTTGCGCCTGTTAAATCGTGATGAATTAGCAACCCTCGCCGCAGAATTGCGCACATTCTTAGTGACAAGTGTTTCGCAAACTGGCGGACATTTGGCATCTAATTTAGGTGTGGTCGAGCTTACCATTGCACTGCATTATGTGTTCAATACACCCGATGACAGACTTGTGTGGGATGTTGGTCACCAAACCTATCCGCACAAAATCCTGACAGGCCGTCGCACAGCCATGGCTAACCTGCGCAAACCTACAGGCATTGCGGGCTTCCCGCGCCGCGGTGAAAGTGATTACGATACTTTTGGTACTGGCCATTCCAGCACCTCTATCTCAGCTGCACTAGGCATGGCAATTGCTGCCAAACATGCAGGTTTAGAGCGTCGTAGTGTGGCGATTATTGGCGATGGCGCCATGACTGCAGGCATGGCCTTCGAGGCACTGAACAACGCAGGCGACATGGATGCTAATTTGCTGGTGATACTGAATGACAACGACATGAGCATCTCTAACAACGTAGGCGCACTCAATAACTATTTGGCACGCCTACTGTCTGGCCGTTTTTATGACACCGTGCGCCGCAGCGGAAAAAAAATGTTAGAGGCAGTGCCGCCAGTGCAAGAGTTTGCTAAACGCGCCGAAGAACACGCCAAAGGCATGGTGATGCCTGGTACGCTATTTGAGGAGTTTGGTTTTAACTACATTGGCCCGATTGATGGCCATGATTTACCTGTGCTGCTAGATACCCTAAGTAATATTCGTGCACTAAAAGGCATGCAGTTTTTACACATTGTGACGCAAAAAGGCAAAGGCTTTGAGCTAGCTGAGCAAGATCCCAACAAATACCACGGCGTGAGTAAATTCGACCCGAATAACGGTTTTTCAGCTTCGTTAAATGCAAAAAAAACCTACACGCAAATATTTGGTGATTGGCTAGTGGATATGGCCGATGCAGATGAAAAACTGATTGGGGTTACGCCTGCCATGTGCGATGGCAGTGGCCTGAATGCATTCTCAGAAAAATACCCACAGCGTTATTTTGATGTTGGTATAGCCGAACAACATGCACTGACTTTTGCTGCAGGCATGGCTTGCGATGGCTTGAAGCCTGTGGTGGCTATTTACAGCACATTTTTGCAACGCGCTTACGACCAACTGATTCACGATGTTGCACTGCAAAATTTAGATGTTTTATTTGCAATTGACCGAGCTGGCCTAGTAGGCGCAGATGGTCCAACGCATGCTGGTAGCTTCGACTTAAGCTATTTAC
>JAABQZ010000052.1 GCA_011391175.1 Methylophilaceae bacterium
AAGTCTTGCGTTACGCCAGCAGCCAAGCTCACCTTACCATCATTCACGCTGGCAAGCACAATCGCAGCGGTTTTAAGCTTGTCTTTCAGCTTGTCCATCGTTTCACGCAAGGCGTTAGCATCCGCGCCATCTAGTGTTACGGCAAGTACTTTAACACCATTAATTTCAACAGCTTGACTGGTTAAGTCGTTCCCTTGGCTAGAAGCAAGTTTTGATTTTAGGCGTGCTAATTCTTTTTCTAGCGATTTTGCGTGCTCACTTAATTGTGCGACTTTGTTAGGGATTTCACTGCTTGGCGTTTTTAAATCGCTTGCCAATTGGTTGATTAAGGTTTGCTGAGCGTTAATTAGCTTGAGTGCGCCATTGCCAGTGGTGGCTTCTACACGACGTACACCAGCCGCTACGCCGCTTTCGGCGTAAATTTTAAATAGGCCAATATCACCTGTACGGCTAACATGCGTGCCGCCACATAGCTCGCGGCTAGTGCCAATATCCAGCACACGCACTTCATCGCCATATTTCTCACCAAACAACATCAAAGCGCCAGTTTTTTGTGCAGATTCAATATCCATCACGCGTGCTTGTGTAGCTACGTTGGCAAGAATTTCTGCATTAACAATCACTTCCACTTTGGCGATTTCAGCATCGGTCATCGGTGCATTATGCACAAAGTCAAAACGGGTTTTGTCGCTATCTACCAAGCTGCCTTTTTGTTGCACATGTTCGCCTAAAGTTTCACGCAAGGCTTTGTGCATCAAGTGTGTGGCGGAGTGATTGCGCATCGTATCAGCGCGAGCGGCCATATCCACATTGGATTTTACGCTATCGCCTACATTGAGCGTGCCTGTTTTAAGCACGCCGTGGTGACCAAATACTGCTGCTTGAATCTTCTGCGTGTCTTCTACCGCAAAAATACCGTTATCACCTTTAAGGATGCCGCTGTCACCAATTTGGCCGCCAGATTCTGCATAAAACGGCGTGGTATCTAAAACAACGATACCTTGTTCACCTTCATTTAAGGTGTTAACTGGTGAGCTATCTTTGTAGAGTGCGAGTATTTTTGCATTAGTTTCTAAAGTTTCGTAGCCTTTGAAGTCGGTATTTGCACCGCTGTATTCGACATTGGTCGCGCCTTTAAATTTCCCTGCTGCGCGTGCTTGAACTTTTTGCATCGCCATTGCAATGTCAAATCTGACATCATTAACCTTAATATTTTTTTCGCGGCAGATGTCAGAAGTTAAATCCAGTGGGAAACCGTAGGTGTCATGGAGTTTAAATGCTAAATCACCATCAAATATATCATTATTGGTTTTTGCCATTTCAGCAATTTCTGCTTCTAAGATTGCCATGCCGTTTTCGATGGTCTCAAAAAAGCGGTCTTCTTCTAGTTTCAGCATGTCCATAATACGAGCTTTATTTACAACAAGCTCAGGATACGCTTCGCCCATGATAGCGACTAAATCAGGCACGATTTTGTAGAAGAATGCGGCGCGGCTACCTAGTTTATAGCCATGGCGGATGGCGCGGCGGATAATGCGGCGTAACACGTAGCCACGGCCTTCGTTACCTGGAATCACGCCATCGGCGATTAAGAATGAACAGGCGCGGACATGGTCGGCTAGCACTTTTAAACTTGGGATAGTTAAATCAGCTGTCTTGGTTTCACGTGCTGCGGCAGCAATTAAAGCGGTGAAAATATCAATTTCGTAATTGGCATGCACATGCTGCAATACAGCAGATATACGCTCCAAGCCCATGCCAGTATCTACGCTGGGCTTAGGCAGTTTGTGCATCACGCCCGCTTCGTCGCGGTTAAATTGCATAAACACGTTGTTCCAAATTTCGATAAAACGGTCACCATCTTCATCTGGGCTGCCTGGTGGGCCGCCAAAATGGTGGCCGCCATGGTCATAGAAAATCTCTGTACAGGGGCCGCAAGGTCCAGTATCGCCCATCATCCAAAAGTTGTCACTTGCGTAGCGCGCACCTTTATTATCGCCAATGCGGATAATGCGCTCGGCTGGCACACCTATTTTTTTATTCCAGATGTCGTATGCTTCGTCATCTTCTGCATACACCGTCACGGTAAGTTTGTCTTTTGGTAACTTGAATACCTCGGTTAAAAGCTCCCATGCGTAGCTAATCGCATCTTCTTTAAAGTAGTCACCAAAACTAAAGTTGCCCAGCATTTCAAAAAATGTATGGTGGCGTGCGGTGTAGCCAACGTTTTCAAGGTCGTTATGTTTGCCGCCAGCACGTACACATTTTTGGCTAGACGCGGCGCGCGTATAAGTACGTTTATCAAAGCCTAAAAACACATCTTTAAATTGATTCATTCCCGCATTGGTGAACAACAGGGTAGGATCGCCATGCGGCACCAGTGAACTAGATGCAACCACGGCATGGCCTTTAGAGGCAAAAAAGTCAAGAAACGCTTGCCGAATCTCGTTGCTACTGGGGTTTGTACTTAATTTAATTGTCATCTTCTAATTTACTATTCAGTACTTTTTTAATCACATCAAAACCGAAGCCGCGGCTTTGTAAAAATCTTGCTTGTCTTGCCCATTCGTCACGGCTTGCAGGGATTGCTTTAAACTTTTTTTGCCAAATTTCTTTAGCGTTATCTAACTCATTTTCTTTGACCTGCTCAATGGCATTTTCAATTAAATCCTGTGAAACGCCTTTTTCACGTAATTCATTGGCGATTTTTGCACTGCCAAATTTGTGTGAACGTGCATGCACAATTTGCTCGGTAAAGCGTGCATCGGAAAGCCAGCCACGCTTCTTAAAGTCTTCTAAAATTTCTGTGACAACCTCAAAACTTTCGTCTTCTTCAAGGTAAGTTTTGAGCTTTTGGCCTAGCTCAGCGTAAGAATACTCGCGTTTTCCGAGATACTCTAACGCGCGCTGCCGCAAGCTTTTAGGCTGGAATTTTATTCGTCGTTCCTATTAATCTTCTTCGGTGCGAGGCGCCGTCATACCATCTGCAAGTTGTTTGGCATTAGCACGAATTTTGGCTTCAATTTCTTTGGCAATTTCTGGGTGCTCGCGTAAATACTCTTTAGCATTTTCTTTGCCTTGGCCAATTTTCTCGCCATTGTAGGCGTACCAAGCGCCGGCCTTTTCTACAAATTTTAAGTTTGAGCCTAGCTCAATAATTTCGCCCAAGCGCGAAATGCCTTCGCCGTACACAATTTCAAACTCAGCTTGTCTAAACGGCGGTGCGACTTTGTTTTTGATGACTTTAACGCGTGTCTCACTGCCAATGACTTCATCGCCTTTTTTAATCGCACCAGTGCGGCGAATATCTAAGCGTACAGAAGCGTAAAACTTAAGTGCATTGCCGCCAGTGGTGGTTTCTGGGCTGCCAAACATAACGCCAATTTTCATGCGGATTTGGTTAATAAAAATCACCATAGTGTTGGTGCGTTTGATGTTGCCAGTAAGCTTGCGCAAAGCTTGCGACATTAAACGCGCTTGCAAGCCCATGTGCGAATCACCCATTTCGCCTTCAATTTCAGCGCGCGGGGTGAGTGCCGCTACTGAGTCGACCACCACAATGTCAACAGAACCGCTACGCACGAGCATGTCGACAATTTCCAAGGCTTGCTCACCTGTGTCAGGTTGTGAAATCAGCAGTTCAGGCACGTTGACGCCTAATTTGGCAGCATACTGCGGGTCTAGCGCGTGCTCGGCATCGATAAACGCTGCGACACCGCCCAATTTTTGCATTTCGGCGATGACTGATAATGTCAACGTGGTTTTGCCAGATGACTCAGGACCGTAAATCTCTATGACGCGACCACGTGGCAAACCGCCGATGCCCAGTGCAATATCTAAGCCTAGCGAACCAGTGGAAACCGCTTGAATATCTTCACCAACCGCAGCATCACCCATTTTCATAATAGAACCTTTGCCAAATTGCTTTTCAATTTGTGCAAGGGCGGCGGCTAGCGCTTTGCTTTTGTTGTCATCCATGGGGTTTTTACCTTTAGTTTATCGTGCTTAGTGAGCTATTAAATCAACTTGCAATTATTCCATAAATTGCTGTTTAAGGTAAGCATTGCAAGGCCTAATGCACCTGTATTTGTTTATCTTTAAAAGTAAACTTTTTGTAGTTGGCTGCGTTTTAAGCCTAGGGAGAACATCTTTTTTATGGAGAAGAATATGAAATTTTTACGTTCCTTATTAGCCGTGCTAGCCATTGGTGCAGTCACTATATCAACAGCCAATGCACGCGATTCTTTTAGTTTAGGCATTAATATTGGTGGGTACGGCAACGATTATGGGCATATTCATCAACATTACGCACCGCCAGTGGTTTATCACGCACCGCATGCCTATTATTATGAGCCTGTGCGCACTTATTATCATGCGCCAATAGTTTCATATCAATATTATAGTGGCGGCGGTCATCGTTACAATGGCCATCATGCCCGTCATCATGATCGAGGACATGGATGGGGTAATGGTCATCGTGGTCACAATGATGGGTACCGAGGCGGAAACCGTGGTGGTAGCCGAGGTGGGAACCATCGCGGTCACCGCTAGTTAATTAAGTATGGTTAGCATTTTAATGATTCAACAAGTTGCTGCATTAAAAAGGCAGTAGCTTGTTGACGTATTTGTTGGCGATTGCCTCCAAAGTGTTGCGTTACCGTGACTGTGGGTTGGTTTAGGCTAAACCAAGCAAAACACACAGTGCCAACAGGCTTTTGTGCATTACCACCATCTGGCCCAGCAATGCCAGTAATGCTACCAGCTACTTGAACTTGGCTGTGCTTTAAAATACCTGACACCATTGCAATTGCGGTTTGCTCACTTACCGCGCCAAATTTCTCTAGAGTTTCGGGTGACACGCCCAGCATGTCTATCTTTGCTTGGTTGCTATAAGTCACAAACCCACGATCGAACCAAACTGAACTACCCTCCACGCGAGTAATGGCTTCAGCCACCATGCCACCAGTGCAGGACTCTGCCAGCGCCAATTTCAGGTTGCGCGCCTTCAGTGCTGCGCCTAACTCTGTTGCCAGTGCAGTGAGCGATGTCTCTAAATCAGTTAACAATATGTTTTGTTCCACCATTGCTTAGCCAATATAAATAACCATATGCAATTAACCACATACAAAAGCCAGCGTAAATTGCTGCTAATAAATCATCAAACATCACACCGAAGCCATTTTTAAGTTTTGCGTCAAATTGACGAATTGGAAACGGCTTCCAAATATCAAATAATCGAAACAGTGAAAACGCCGCTAACCATGCGATCCAATGTGGGGGCGTGATAGTAAGCACTAGCATCATGGCCACTATTTCATCCCACACTATGCCGCCATGGTCAGCCGCGCCTAAATCTTTGCCTGTCTTATGGCAAAAGTATACGCCAATTAAAAATAGCGTAGTAATGATCAATAATTGTGTGTGAAGTGTATAACCGGAAATGAGCCAAAATAGCGATAAACCAACCAGTGTGCCGAATGTACCTGGTGCCTTTGGCGTCAAGCCGCTACCAAAGCCTAGCGCAAAAAAGTGGGCGGGGTGGGAAAGTAAAAATTTAACATCAAGCTTAGGCAAAGTGATCAAACCCCTGTTTTAGAAGACTTAACGGCTGGTTTTGATACATGACTTCTGGACCACCTGACTCTAGACCAATAGCCATGCGACTGGTAGGGCTGCGAGTGTTTGCAATGCGGGTTAAAAGTATATTTTGCTGTTTACTTAACAACTCAATTTCATCTCGTTTACTAGGGGGTGCGGTAAAACATAGCTCGTAATCATCGCCACCCGCGAGCAGAAGTTCTTGAAATTGTGGGTTTTTTAAGTCATTTTTTAAGTAATCAATGCAGGGGATTTTCTCTAAATCAATGGTCGCACCGCAGTCAGAAGCCTTTAGAATATGACCCAAATCAGCCAACAAGCCATCTGAAATATCAATGCAACTGGTGGCAACGTCGCGCAAAGCTAATCCTAAATTCGCTCGCGGCACTGGCCTGCAGAGCTCATGGATACTGGCTTGCAGAGCATCGTTTTCGAGCTCATTTTTGCCTTGCAAGGTTTTGTTTTGTAAATGTGCCAAGCCTAGCGCCGCACTACCAATCTGGCCGCTCACCCAAATATCGTCACCTACTTGTGCCCCACCGCGCCTAAGGGCTTTGCCAGTGGGCACTTCACCCATAATCGTCACGCTGATGTTCAGTGGCCCGCGCGTAGTATCTCCACCAATTAAATCAATATTAAATGCGTCTGCGCAGGCAAAAAAACCGTGTGAAAATTCGGCCAGCCAGTTTTCATTGACTTCAGGCAGAGAAATCGCGAGTGTCGCCCACTTGGCTTGCGCGCCTATCGCTGCCATGTCTGAAACGTTGACAGCAAGCGACTTCCAACCAATATTATAGGGCGCGGCATCGTGAAAAAAGTGCGTGCCTGCAACCGACATGTCAGTAGAAACCACAAGTTGCATACCCTCTGCAACTTTTACCAAAGCGGCGTCATCACCCACGCCTAAATCGGTGTGGCGCGTTGGGCGGGTGAAGTATTTTTGGATTAAATTAAATTCGCTCATGTCAACTAAGCAGCCAATTTTTTATGTAGATTTAAAGCATAAAATGCAAAGGCAATTCCAGCCAAATCTGCTAGCCAGTCTTCAATACTGCCAGTTCTCGTCTGTGTCAGTAGCGATTGAGCTTGCTCCATCAACCCACCATAAATGGCTAAACCTAAGCAAATATAAAGTATATATTTCGGGTGTGCCTTAGCGCCAAGGTAGGTGAGTAGCGCAAAAATAAGGGCATGCTCTAGTTTGTCTTTGGGCCAAGTTTGCGGTATTGGTTTCACTTCTAACAGTAAGAAAAAAGTGATTGCGGCAACCAAACCCCAAAACAACAAGATAAAAATTATTTTTTTATTCAACATGTTAGATGGTTGGTTCTTATTTTTTTGGCCGAAATGCTTTGCAAATGGTTTCGTCGGTTTCAAGGTAAGGCATCGGTTTTTCATCAGTGCCCAGTAAGTCCAAACAATATGGCACCGCAGCAAAAATGCCCTGAACTTTTATGTTGGTATTTTCATCTTTTAGGCCTTCTAGCGTTTGTGCAATGGCCTTGGGTTGACCTGGTAGGTTAATGATTAAGCATTGTTTGCGAATGACGGCAACCTGTCTTGATAAAATGGCAGTTGGTACAAAATTCAAGCTAATTTGGCGCATTTGCTCACCAAACCCTGGCATTTCTTTGTCGGCAATATTCACCGTTGCTTCTGGTGTTACATCGCGCAACGCAGGCCCAGTGCCACCTGTGGTAAGAATCAAGTGGCAGCCTTGATAGTCCACCAAGTCTATTAAAGTATCTTCAATGTCGCTTTGCTCGTCGGCAATTAAGCGTGCTTCAATGGTAAACGGTGAAACAATTGTGCGACCAAGCCATTCTTGTAAGCTGGGGATGCCTTTATCTTCGTAGATTCCAGCTGAAGCGCGATCGCTAATAGAAACTAAGCCGATTTTGCAGGTTATGTGGTTAATTTGAGAGGTCATGTGAATTGTTTAGTAACTTATCTGTCTAGTTTGTTTGTATAGCGTTATATTATGACAAAAATATTGGAGATTTAAACATGCAAAAGATATTACTGGGCTTAATGTTTGCGGTTTCATGCAATTTGCAGGCATTTGCGGCAGATAACCCCTATGAAAAAAATTATAAAGCGCAAAACACTGGCAGTTTGGTTTCTCTACAGGCTAACCCAGATACTAAAATGTATGTCAGCAATCATAAAGATAAAGACAATATTAGTATGCTTGAGAATGGCTACGATATGATGGGTACCACTGGCTTTGAAGCGGGGGAAGTTCCGGCTGATCTAGCGCTACAACATGGTAAGGCAATTAAAGCTGACGCGGTGTTGGTGTACACTAAATATGCTGCAGCGATGACTGCAGCTTCTAAAATTGACACTTACAAAGAAGCCGCAAAGAAAAACGGTGGAGAGATTGACGAAAAAGATGTGGTGGAAGAAGACGTAAAATATAAATATTTCGCCAGTTATTGGGCCAAGTTACCAGCGCCATTACTAGGAGTACACGTTATTAAATTGGCGCGCTCAGCAGATGAAGAAAATCAGCAAAAACAGCTGCTTAAAGGCTTGAATGTGTTGGCTGTCGTTAAAGGGTCTCCAGCTGAAGCAGCAGGTATTATGCGCGGTGACATGTTACTAAAAATTAATAACACTGAGCTGAATAAGGCAGATGAGCTTGCAAAAGTTGTGCGCCAGTATCAAGGCAAGCAAGTGGAAGTACAGTACGAGCGTGATGGCGAAAAAGCAAGTACGAAAGTGCAAATTAACGCTAGAAATTAAGATAAGTTCCGCGGCCATTTAAAGATTAATAAATGGTCAAAAGCTTTGCGATTAAATCTTACGCGGATAATTCGTCATTAGGTTTTCCAAGTAGCCATAGCCATGCAAAACCGATGATTGCTGCAATCAATGATGCGAATATAACGCCGGTTTTAGCCATCACGAGATAATCAGGATGGCTTTTAAATGCTAGTTCATCAATGAAAATCGACATGGTAAAACCAATCCCAGCCAATACCGAAACAGCAGCAATTTGACTAAAACGCGCGCCTGTTGGTAGTCGTCCGATGTTGAGTTTTAAAGCAATCCAGCAGGAGCCTGTAATGCCGATAAATTTTCCACACAGCAAGCCTAGCATGACGCCCAGCATCACAGGGTGGGAAAAAGTATCTCCTAACGAATCAAGTTTAATGGCAATGCCAGCATTAAATAAGGCAAAAATAGGAATAATGAAAAATGCCACTGGAATATGCCATAGCTGTTCAAGTCGCTGCAAGGGCGATTGCACGCCAATAACGCTATCTTCAATCGTTTCTACCGTTGAGTATAGTTTTTGGTTGGTCATCAAACTGGAGCCAGTTTTTTGGTGGCTAGCAAAATTGGCAACTTGTTCTTTAACACGACTGATAAACAAGGCGGGGTCATATTTAGAACGCGCTGGGACAGTAAAGGCGCCCAATACGCCAGCCAGTGTTGCATGCACACCAGATTGCATCATGGCATACCATAAGATAACTGCAATAATGAAGTATGGGAATGCACTTCGAATGCCTGAAAAATTAAGCATGAATAATAACGCGACCAGAATCGCAGAAATGATTAACCAATGCATGACAATTTGTTCGGTATAAAAAATAGCAATGACTAAAACAGCACCTAAATCATCGGCAATCGCCAAAGCGATTAAAAAAGTCACCAATGATTTAGGGACACGCTTGCCCAGTAAAACCAATACACCAACAGCAAAAGCAATGTCAGTTGCCATCGGCACGCCCCAGCCCCTTGTAGCATCGCCCTCAGGATTTATCAGAACATAAATCAAAGCCGGAACCACCATGCCGCCAACGGCCGCGAGGATGGGTAAGGAGGCTTGCCGAATGTCTGATAGTTCGCCTACTAATATTTCTCGCTTTAGCTCCATGCCAACGACAAAAAAGAATATGGCCATTAGTGCATCATTTACCCAATGATGCAAACTCATGGATAAGCCCCAATTGCTGAGCGTTAGAGTTAAGGGGGTGTGTAAGACATGCTGATATACCTCGCTGAATCTGTCGCTGTTAGCCAAAAATAAAGCCATGGTTGTGGCTAATACCAACAATACGCTACTGGCTGTTTGGTTGTGAATAAACTCTTCAATTGGCGTCAAAACACGTGAGAATGTACGCTCCCATGGCGCGTAAATAACGCCAGGTTCAGAAGCGCTTCGGTTTTTTTTATTGATGGCCATGCTACTCCCTGCTTAAATTAATGTTCAGTCTGCAAAGTCATTGTTGTTAGCTGAGTCAGAATCTTGTTCTGTGCCATTTTCTATGATGGCACGGATAAGTTTAAATAATTCACGGCTACTTTTGGGTGGCTTATTGGCAGCAGCCTCTTTTTGCGCATTGCGAATTAGCGTGCGCAATTGTTGGCTATCGGTATGTGGATGCGCCACCAAAAACTCAGAAACTGCATCTGCATTCTCAATCATGCGGTCACGCCAACGCTCCATGCTATGAAACCGTGCATTTTCTTGGGTGTTTTTGCCTTCCCAAGCTTGTAATTGCTCAACGATGGGTGCGGCATCAATATCGCGCATGAGCCTGCCTAAATATTGCATTTGGCGGCGGATAGCGCCATTAGCTGTTAAACGCTTGGCTTCAAGCACAGCATCGAATAAAGTCTCTGGCAGTGCTAATTTAATCAACTTGTCTTTGGGTAAGTCTACCAAGCTTTTGCCTATACTTTGTGCAGCATCTGCCTCTGCTTTTAGCTTGGTTTTACTTATCGGTTCAATTGTTTCGTTGTTTTCAGTCACGGTGTAGTGGGCTTTGTTGATGGCTACGGTATGATAGCAGTTTTACGGTTTTTGCTTAAACGAAAAGAATTTATGGAATTGGATGCTTTAAAACAAATTTCGCAAGATGTGCTCAAGCTCGCTAAAGTTGCAGGTGCTTCATCAGCCGAAACTGAGGTGAGTTTTGGTACAGGGCAGAATGTATCGGTGCGCTTGGGTGAGACTGAAAATATTGAATATAACCGCGATAAGGGGGTTTCAGTAACGGTGTATTTTGGTCAACAAAAAGGTCATGCCAGTAGCTCCGACTTAAGCCCTCAAGCACTTAAAGACACGGTAGAGGCTGCCTGTAACATTGCCAAATATACCGCCAAAGATGCTTTTTGCGGGTTGGCTGATGCCAATTTAATGGCCACTGATATGCCAGATTTAGATTTGTATCATCCATGGAATATTACTGTGGAAGATGCCGCCGAATTGGCCAAAGTCTGTGAAGCGGCCGCCTTGAATGTTGATAAGCATCGCATTACCAACTCGGAAGGCGCTGGTGTTTCAAGCAGTGAGAGCGTTTTTGCTTACGCCAATAGTCATGGCTTTGTGGGAGGTAACAGAAGTTCGCGCCATAGCATTAGCTGCTCAGTGATTGCAGAACATGCAGGTGCCATGCAACGCGACTATTGGTACAGCAGCGCGCGTGATATGCGCGACATGGAATCTGCCGAATATGTAGGTAACTTGGCGGGACAGCGCGCGGTAAAGAGGCTGGGCGCAAAGCCGATTAAAACCGGGCAATATCCCGTGTTGTTTGAAGCGCCGCTTGCAAGTGGTTTGATTTCATCACTGATTGGCGCGATTTCAGGTGGTAATTTATATCGTAAATCTTCATTTCTACTAGATAGTCTACACAAACAAATTGCATCGGCCTTGTTAAATATTGAAGAGTTGCCACA
>JAABQZ010000053.1 GCA_011391175.1 Methylophilaceae bacterium
GCGTACTTTGATATTATTGGGCGATTCTGCAAGCAACAAACTACGCACGCGTTCAAGCACCTCATGGATATTTGTTGGCTCATATTTTGGCACACGGTGCGGCACTAGTAGCCTATCCATGAGGCTTTGTAGCCTGTCGGCCTCTTTAATAATCACTTGTGTATATTCGCGCAAATTAGGTTGTGGTAGCTCGTGTTCTAACAGTTGCGCTGCTCCACGCAGGCCGCCCAAGGGGTTGCGAATTTCATGCGCTAAGTTCCTCAGCAGTTCAGAGTTAGCTTGTTGTTGAATCAACATGCGCTCTTCACGTGCGATGCGCAACTGATGATCCATCTGTTGGAACTCAAGTAGTATCGCAGCCTCGCCAATATTAACTGGAGTTACCGTGCAGGTCACCGCAAAGGATTGCTGGCGTACAGTGGTAATGGCAAATTCATGTTCGCGATAGGGGCTATCATTTTTAACTGCATTATCAATGGCCATTTGCAAAATTTCGCAATGCAAAAAAACCTCTGAAATATGACTATCATGAATTTGTGTAGCACTAAGCGCAAATAAAATCTCTGCGCTGGGGTTAGCGTAAATCACTTGATGTGATTTATTAAGCAAAATTACCGTAGTGGCAAGGTGCTCTAGCCCAGAGTAACCAGATGGAATATTTTGAACCATAGCTTAGGATTGTATAGCAATTGACATAATTGCTAGTAATTAAGCAAAAGATAAGCCAGCTTTTAGGCTGGCTTAGATTAACGATAAACCAAGAAAACTAATTAATGTTGCTAATTTCCTTTTCTAGAAGCTCTATATTGCGTTGGTGTGCATCCACTTCGGCTTGTAGGCTCTTCATTTTTTCTTGAAATTTGGGCACATTCCTTAGCGTTTTCCCATCTTTTGTTCTAAAGACTTCAGGTTTCGCCTCGCCTTCGGCATAAGCTTTTTTAGCATCTTCGAGCGCTATTCTTTCTGCATCTAGTTCGCTTTGTAAAATATCTCTACGTTTACTGTCACGCTGGTTTTGCGTTCCAGCATCTACCTTAGGGAAGTTTGCTGGTGTGGCTGCGCGTGTAGCTGGTGTGCGTCTGGCTTCACCGCCATCTGTGCTACCGCCTGTGCCGAAGCTGGTATCTGCTGGTTCTAAGGCCAGTTTTTTAGCGCCTTTAATTTTAACGTTGGAGTAAGTAATACGACCATCAGCATCAACATGTTTATAAATCTCGGCAAACGCAAATTGTGGCAATAAGAATGCCGCTAATAGAATGCTTAAAAAAGTAAAATGTTTAGTCATGGCAATAGTTTAGATGAGACTGTTACAGTATGCAACGAAGTGTTAGCTATTATGGTTGACTAAAATCGTTCGAAAAGGAATATGTGTAAAAGTTGCAACAAGCGCAAGCCAAATAAAAAAAGACAGCCTAAGCTGTCTTTTCTCAAAATGGTACAGCTTGGACTGCCCTTTTTTAGTGCATAACCTTAACTCGGGTTTAGCAGCTGTAGTACATGCTAAACTCAACTGGATGTGGTGTTTGGCGAATTTTGGTAACTTCTTCCATTTTTAGCGCAATGTAAGAATCAATCCAATCTTCGCTGAACACGCCACCGCGGGTTAAGAACTCACGATCTTTGTCTAAGTATTCCAATGCTTGCTCCAATGAAGAACAGACGGTTGGAATCAATGCATCTTCTTCTGGTGGAAGATGGTAAAGGTCTTTCGTTGCAGGCTCACCTGGGTGAATTTTGTTTTGTACGCCATCTAAACCAGCCATTAACAAGGCAGAGAAAGCCAGATATGGGTTAGCAATAGGGTCTGGGAAACGTGCCTCAACGCGACGCGCTTTTTCGCCATGCACAAACGGAATACGAATAGCTGCAGAACGATTTTTAGCTGAATAAGCTAATTTTACTGGGGCCTCATAGTGTGGCACTAAACGTTTGTATGAGTTGGTACCTGGATTAGTAATCGCATTTAATGCACGCGCATGTTTAATAATGCCGCCAATGTAAAATAAAGCGAAATCGCTTAAACCTGCATAACCGTTGCCTGCAAACAAGTTTTTGCCATCTTTCCATACGGATTGGTGCACATGCATGCCGCTGCCGTTATCGCCAAACATTGGTTTTGGCATAAATGTAGCGGTTTTACCATAAGCATGCGCAGTGTTTAACACCACATATTTTAAGATTTGCGTCCAGTCGGCACGTTGCGTCAATGTAGCGAATTTAGTACCAATTTCACATTGGCCAGCCGTAGCTACTTCATGGTGGTGAACTTCCACAGGCACGCCCATCGCCTCTAATGTCATACACATGGCAGAGCGCACATCTTGCAATGAATCGACTGGTGGAACTGGGAAATAACCGCCTTTAACAGCTGGGCGGTGGCCTGTGTTGCCGCCTTCAAATTTTTCTGCAGATGACCATGCCGCTTCTTCTGAATTGATTTTTACAGAGCTGCCGTGCATATCTACAGACCAGTTGATTGAATCAAAAATGAAGAATTCTGGTTCAGGACCAAAGTATGCAGTATCACCAAGGCCAGTGGCTTTTAAGTAAGCTTCAGCACGCTTTGCTAGGCTACGTGGGTCACGGTCATAACCTTTGCCATCGGTTGGGTCAACCACATCGCAGGTTAGAATTAAGGTTGGCTCGTCCATAAATGGGTCGATATTCGCGGTTGATGCATCAGGCATCAATTGCATATCAGAGGCTTGAATGCCTTTCCAGCCTGCGACAGAAGAGCCATCAAATGCATGGCCTTCAGTAAACTTTTCTTCATTAAACGCAGAAACAGGCACGGTGACGTGTTGTTCTTTACCGCGCGTATCGGTAAAACGAAAATCGACAAATTTAATGTCGTTATCTTTTACCATTTTCATTACTTTAGCCACTGACATCAAAAATCTCCTAGACGATTAGATAAAATTAGATAAAACTTAGTGTTAGTAAAAAAAGTTAGTTAAAACTACAAGTACAAACTTTAGCTTCGTTATTTTAGCAGGAACCATGCCAGCAAAAAATAGCAAAAAAGGTTATTTAGTCATTCACTTAGCAAATATGCACATTATACTGTGCGCAATTATTGTGCATTCGCTAAAAAAATGCACTATTTAAGTGCGTAGTCACTTTGCGGCTGTTTGGCCTTATTAAGATTAAATTCGCGCTATAATTTATCTCTGATTAATAGAGAAGCTTGCCATGACTAAACTCAACGAAGTTTTAAATATTGCCGCTGCCCGTGCCACTGCAAAAAATTTGCCATACGCGGGTGAGCTTACGCCGCAAGAGGCGTTCGAGGTATTGCAACAACAGGAATATGTTCTGGTGGATGTGCGCAGTAAAGCAGAGCTAGATTTAGTGGGGCGTATCCCAAACGCGATGCATATTGAGTGGGCATTTTATCCGGGCATGGTGGCGAACCCAGAGTTTGCCGCGCAGCTGCAAGCGCAAATAGATAAAAATCAAGCTATCGTTTTTATGTGTCGCACTGGCGGTCGTAGCCATAATGCTGCTGTGGTGGCGAGCGGGTTGGGTTACAAGGCGTATAACATGCTGGAAGGCTTTGAAGGCGAAGCGAATGCTGAAAAACAACGGACATTAATTAACGGCTGGAAGCATACTGGCTTGCCTTGGACTAACTAGCAGATGATAGATAAATATGCCGTCATAGGCAACCCAATTGTACACAGTAAGTCGCCACAAATTCATGAAGCTTTTGCTAAACAAACAAATCAGGATATAAGCTACAAAACGGTATTGGCGCCTTTGGACGATTTTGAGGGCACCGTAAGAGACTTGATTATACAAGGCTACAAAGGTGCGAATGTGACGGTGCCTTTTAAGTTTGAAGCCTACAAGATTTGCAATAGCCTGAGTGCTCGAGCAGTAAGTTCGGGTTCTGGCGCAGTGAACACACTAAAATTTCTTAATGGTGGCAAAGTTTACGGAGATAACACTGACGGAGTGGGTTTGCGCAATGATATTGTGCAGAATCTTAATTTTTCGATTGCGAATAAACATATATTGATTTTAGGCGCTGGTGGAGCCGCCCACGGAATTTTAAATTCATTATTAGGTGCGTCAAGTATTATGATTGCTAACCGCACGCATGAAAGAGCCTTAGAGCTAGTGATGGGGATACAAGATTTTGAGGCCAGAGCGAGCACTTTTGAGTTGCTTGATAGACCTTATGATTTGATTATTAATGCAACGTCAGCAGGTTTAACCGACACAGCCTTGCCAATCCCGAATATTATTTTTGGTGAAAACTGTTTGGCTTACGAGATGATGTATGGCCGTGAAACGCCGTTTATGGCGCAAGCGCGTGCAAATGGTGCGCAAGTGGCAGACGGTCTGGGCATGTTGGTGGAACAAGCAGCTGAGGCGTTTTATATCTGGCGCGGTGTGAGACCACAAACCGCCCCGGTCATCGCAAAGTTACACAACGCATGATTCGCTGGCTATTCAACACCAAGCCAAGAGCAGCCCCCATGGGCTTTAGTGGGTTGCTTAAAAGACTCATTGTTTTATTTTTTACCTATTTGATTTTGTATCAGCTGTGGGTGTTTTTGCATATTTGTTGGTGGATTAAATTTAATCCAAGCTCAACCAAATTTATGAATGATCGGTTAGAGGTGATGCAAGAAACCAATCCCGATGCTGAGCTGAAACATAAATGGGTAGATTACGATAAAATATCCAATCACCTAAAGCGCGCGGTGGTGGCGAGTGAAGATAGCAAATTTAAACACCATGAGGGTTTTGATTGGGAAGGTATAGAGAAAGCCTACGAAAAAAATCTTAAAAAAGGTAAGCTAGTTGCCGGGGGTTCCACTATTAGCCAGCAGCTGGCCAAGAATTTATTTTTATCGGCCAGCCGCACGCCTTGGCGCAAGGCTGAGGAAGTTGTGATTACGCTGATGCTGGAAAAGATGCTGACTAAACGCCGCATTTTAGAGCTTTATTTGAATATGATTGAGTGGGGTAACGGTGTATTTGGCGCAGAGGCGGCAGCCCGGCACTATTTTAAAACCAGTGCGGGCAGTTTGGGAAAAACACAATCCGCAAAATTGGCAGCGATGGTGCCTAACCCAAGGTTTTACGATAAGCACCGCAACACGCGCTATTTGAATCGCCGCACAGCAACGATACAGGCAAGAATGCGCTTTGCAGAGCTGCCCTAATATTAAACTTTAGTATTAAAGGAGAGTAGTCATGGATTGGCAAATAATCGTTGCAGTATTGTTGGTTGTGGCCGGTATTGCTGGCACGGTGTTGCCTATGTTGCCAGGCGTGCCGTTGGTGTTTGCGGGCTTGTTGCTGGCCGCTTGGCATGGTGGGTTTGATCAGGTGGGTATTTTAACCATGGTCATCATCGGCGCTATCGCGGCCTTGGCTTGGGCGGTGGATTTTTTTGCCTCTATGGTGACTGCCAAAAAAGCGGGTGCCAGCAAATATGCGTTATGGGGTGCTGGCATAGGTGCTTTGGTTGGCATTGCAGGCGGCATTGTTGGTTTGATTATTGGGCCTGCCATCGGCGCCATTATTGGCGAGCTGATTACGCATAAAAATGCTTCTAAAGAAGCGACCAGCAAAGCAACTGCTGTGGGCATTGCCGCTGGCTTAGGGTTCGTGTTGGCGCTGGCAATCAAAATCGTGCTGGTGCTGACCATGCTCGCCGTGTTTGCTTATGCTTATTACAAGTAAATTTCAACTTAAACTTGTACGAGCGAAAAATAATGCCCTGCAAGCCAATATCCATAAGGCTTACAGGGCATCAATTTAATCTCGCATTAATTCAAAAGCGTTTTGTGCTTATTTTGTCAGCTTCGCAACGATTTTTCTTACTGGTGGAGCAATCACTAAAATACTGGGGAATGCAATCGGCCAAGCCAGCACGAACGAACGTAACCATTGTGATATAAAGTTTGGCGTAAAGCCTAAATGAATGGCGGTGAGTACGCCCGACATTAGAAATGCCATCAATAGCGACATAAAAAATGCGAATAAGAGATTTGAATGTTTGGCGCTTATTTTCATGATTTAGAATTTAATGGCCTAGCATCGCCTTCAAATATTTACCTGTGTAACTGGCTTTATTTTCTGCCACTTGCTCAGGTGTGCCTTCAGCAATCACCTTGCCGCCGCCATCGCCGCCCTCTGGCCCCATGTCAATAATCCAATCCGAGGTTTTAATCACGTCTAAATTATGCTCAATAATAATGACGGTGTTGCCGGCATCCCTTAAGCGATGAATCACGTCTAATAACAATTGAATATCGGCAAAGTGTAAGCCAGTCGTTGGCTCGTCAAGGATATACAACGTTCTACCCGTATCGCGTTTGCTTAATTCGAGTGATAGCTTCACGCGCTGTGCCTCGCCGCCACTCAATGTGGTCGCACTTTGGCCCAGTGTAATATAGCCCAAGCCCACGTCGAGTAAAGTTTTTAGCTTGCGAGAAATGACTGGTTGCGCACTAAAAAAGGTATGCGCTTGTTCTACCGTCATCTCTAACACTTCACGGATATTTTTGCCTTTAAAATTAATTTCTAAAGTCTCGCGATTGTAGCGCTGTCCTTTGCAAACGTCGCACGGCACATAAACATCGGGCAAAAAGTGCATTTCTACACGAATCACGCCATCGCCTTGGCAGGCTTCACAGCGTCCACCTTTTACGTTAAATGAGTAGCGCCCAGGACCGTAACCACGCGCGCGGCTTTCTGGTACCGCAGAGAATAAATCGCGAATGGGCGTGAATAAGCCAGTATAAGTGGCAGGGTTAGAACGCGGCGTACGTCCAATTGGGCTTTGGTCAACATCCACTACTTTGTCGAAAAACGCCAAACCCTCTATTTCGCCAAACGGCGCTGGTTCTGCGTTACTGCCGTAAAGATGCTGTGCGACTACGCGATATAAGGTGTCGTTAATCAGTGTGGATTTACCGCTACCAGAAACGCCAGTAATGCAGGTGAGCAAGCCAACGGGAATTTCTATCGACACGTTTTTTAAATTATTGCCGGTGGTGTTGCTGAGTTTTAACCAACGTGCAGGGTCAGCTTTGGTGCGCGCTTTTCTGTATTGAATTTGTTTTTTACCGCTTAAGTATTGGCCAGTCAGCGATTTTGTATTGGCTTGAATTTCCGCTGGCGTGCCTTCTGCCACAATTTGGCCACCATGCTCGCCTGCGCCAGGTCCAATGTCTACCACATAATCGGCTGCTAAAATCGCGTCGTGGTCATGCTCTACCACGATGACGGTGTTGCCAATATCGCGCAGGCGTTTCAAGGTTTCTAATAATCGGTCGTTATCGCGCTGATGTAAACCAATGCTAGGCTCATCCAACACATACATGACACCAGTGAGGCCGCTACCAATTTGTGAGGCCAAGCGAATTCGCTGCGCCTCGCCACCAGAAAGCGTTTCTGCAGAGCGGGATAGGGACAAATACTCCAGCCCGACATTGGTTAAAAATTTCAAGCGGTTTTGAATCTCAGTGACTATTTTATCGGCAATCGCAAGTTTGGCTCCAGTTAATTCTAGCGACTCAAAGAAAGTGAGTGCTTGCTTTAATGGAATCTCACATACCTGATGAATATTCTTATCACCCACTTTTACATGGCGTGCTTCAACGCGCAAACGTGTGCCTGCACATTCGGGGCAACTTTGGTTATTGAGATATTTCGCCAACTCTTCGCGTACGGCGGAGGAGTCACTTTCGCGATAACGCCGTTGCAGATTATTTAAAATGCCTTCAAACGTATGCGTTTTGCCAAAAAATGTGCCGCGCTCGTTTAAATATTTAAAGGCAATTACTTCACGGCCACTACCATTTAACAGTACGTCTTGGATGTGCGGCGGCAAGTCTTCAAACGCCATTTCGAGGTCAAAGTTGTAATGCGCAGCCAAACTAGCCAGCATTTGAAAGTAAAATTGGTTGCGTTTATCCCAGCCTTTAATCGCGCCGCTGGCAAGAGATAGTGTAGGGAAAGCCACTACACGTTTGGGGTCAAAAAAGCTGATATTACCTAAGCCGTCACACTTTGGGCATGCGCCCATTGGATTATTAAAGCTGAATAGACGCGGTTCTAGCTCAGCAAGTGAGTAATCACAAACAGGACAACTGAATTTGGCAGAGAATAAATGCTCTTTTTCGCTATCCATCTCCAGCGCAACTGCTTTTCCATCGGCCAAGCGTAGTGCTGTTTCTAGGCTTTCAGCGATACGCTGCTTTAACTCTACATTGACTTTTAATCGGTCAACCACAACATCGACATTGTGTTTGGTGGTTTTTGCCAGTTGCGGCAGTGCATCCATTTCATAAATTTTGCCGTCAATTCGCAATCGCACAAAGCCTTGTGCTTTTAGCTCGTCAAATAAATCTAACTGCTCACCTTTACGGTTGGCAACTACCGGCGCCAAAATCATCAGCTTGGTATCTTCTGGTAGCTTCAGCACCGCATCCACCATCTGGCTCACGGTTTGCGCTTCTAACTTAATGTTGTGCTCAGGGCATTCCGGGTCGCCAGCTCTGGCATAAAGCAGGCGCAAATAATCGTGAATCTCTGTGACTGTGCCCACAGTAGAACGCGGATTATGTGAAGTAGATTTTTGCTCAATGGAAATCGCGGGCGATAAGCCTTCAATTAAATCCACATCGGGTTTGTCCATCCGTGCCAAAAACTGCCGAGCATAAGCGGAAAGGCTTTCTACATAGCGGCGTTGGCCTTCGGCATATAGCGTATCAAACGCTAAACTAGACTTGCCTGAGCCCGATAAGCCAGTGATAACGATGAGTTTGTTTCGAGGTAAATCCAGCGAAATGTTTTTTAAGTTGTGGGTGCGCGCACCGCGAATTTTAATAAATTCCATTTATCTTTTAACGAACATTAGGGCAACCTGATAATATACCGCCTTTAGCAAAATAATTTCAAATAATTAACGATACTTAATGACTTTAGTCGAAAAAATGCCCAAAAATGAGCTTAGGGCGAGCATTAGTTTGGCCTCTATTTACGGCTTGCGCATGTTGGGCATGTTTCTCATTTTGCCAATTTTTGCCATCTATGCCACGCAATATACAGGTGGCAATAATAGTATGCTGGTAGGTGCCGCTTTGGGTGCCTACGGCCTCACGCAAGCCTTATTCCAATTACCATTCGGCATGGCGTCTGATAAATTTGGGCGCAAAAAACTCATTTATATTGGCTTAATCATGCTGGTGGTTGGTAGCATGATTGCGGCCTTGGCAACGGATATCACAACGGTCATCATCGGCCGCGCCCTGCAAGGTGCAGGCGCGGTTTCAGCTGTCGTGACAGCGCTGTTGGCCGATTTAACGCGCGAAGAAAATCGCACTAAAGCCATGGCGATGATAGGGGCGACGATAGGCGTTACGTTCGCATTATCACTGGTATTAGGCCCTGCTTTGGCACACTGGGCGGGTATTGCGGGCATTTTTTGGTTAACCGCTATATTGGCGGGGTTGGCCATATTGGTAGTTAAATTTGCTGTACCCAACCCAATTTTGAGTAGTTACCATTCCGATGCTAGTGCTACTCCCACTAAACTAAAAGACGTGTTAAAAAACACGCAGTTGTTACGGTTGAATTACGGTATTTTTGCACTGCATGCCGCCCAAATGGCCATGTTTATTGTGGTGCCATTGGCGATTCAAAGCACCAGTAACCTAGATGTGAACCATCATTGGCAAGTGTATTTGCCTATTTTGTTAGGGTCGTTTTTATTGATGATACCCGCCATCATTGTCGGCGAAAAACGTGGCCTACTAAAGCCTATATTTATTGGGGCTGTGGCGCTGATGTTAGTTGCACAGCTTTGTTTTGCAGGCTTAATTCATAGCTTTTGGGGCATCATATTTTCGCTATTTACCTATTTTGTCGCGTTTAACATTTTAGAGGCTTCGTTGCCTTCATTGATATCTAAACTAGCACCCGCTGCCGCTAAAGGTACTGCGATGGGTGTTTACAATACAGCCCAATCGTTGGGTGTGGCGGTAGGTGGCTTGGTGGGCGGTTACTTAGCGCATCATTATGATTATCCGACAGTATTTGTATTTTGTGCAGTGCTGATGAGTGTTTGGTTGCTGTTGACATTTAGCATGAAAACTCCCCCAGCTGTGCGCACAAAGATGTATCATTTAGAGCAGACGACAGAGGCGCAGGCAAGTGCGTTAACTAAAAAAATATCAGCACTACCTTATGTACATGAGGCAGTTGCAATTGCCAAAGAAGGCGTGTTAATTGTTAAAATAAATACACAAAACAAACAAGCAACAAATAGCGAGCAAGAAATTTTAGATATCGTAATGAATAAATAACGGGAGCAAAAAATGGCATCGGTAAATAAAGTGATTTTAGTGGGTAATCTAGGGCGTGACCCTGAGGTGCGTTACATGCCGAATGGTGAAGCAGTGGCAAACTTTAGCATTGCCACCACCGAAAACTGGAAAGACAAAAGCGGTGTTAAGCAAGAAAAAACAGAGTGGCATAACATCGTGATGTATCGCCGTTTGGCAGAAATAGCGGGCGAATACCTTAAAAAAGGCCGCCCCGTGTATATTGAAGGCCGCCTGCAAACGCGCAAGTGGGAGAAAGATGGCGTCACCCGTTACACTACAGAAATTATTGGTGACCAAATGCAAATGTTAGGTAGCAAAGATGGTGGTGGCAGTTCAAATGCAAGTTACGATGGCGGCATGGATCAAGGCGGCGCGCCTGATGATATGAATCAATCACAACCTCGCCAATCTGCGCAAGCGCCAGCATCTAATCAGCAAGCGCCAGCTAAGTCAGGTGGCAATTTTGATGACTTTGAAGACGATATTCCTTTTTGAGAGTTACAATAATTTATATTGTTGATTAAAACTGAAAAAGGCCTGTATCAGGCCTTTTTGCTTTGGGCAGATGATGCAAAATGCAAATCATTTAGAAGCAAAGTTATCTGAACGTGTTTTATATGTGTTATTAGAAAAGCGACTTCAGCCGCATGCCGATAAAGATGCAAGCGCTCACAAAAGAATACAATCTTACAAAATCAGACGAAGAAAAAGTGTTGCTTTGTGTGGGCATAGGTTTTGGAAAAATGCTCCGAGTGGGTGATGAAGATGTTTACGG
>JAABQZ010000054.1 GCA_011391175.1 Methylophilaceae bacterium
CCGTTGGTGCAGGCATGATTGTTTAACTTTACACAAGAAGGCAGCCATTGCTTCGTTTTGTTCGCTTGTAGTACTCAATTGTACTGCCTGCGCTCACAAGCCTTGCACTGACTACCTTTTTGAGCAAAGTTTGGTCTATCGCTTATTAAATAAATCAAATAAAATAACGTATTAGCTTTTAAGCTGTAAAAGGAAATAAAAAATGACTTATGTCGTCACCGAAAATTGTATTCAATGTAAATTTACCGACTGTGTGGATGTGTGCCCAGTAGATTGCTTTGTAGAGGGCCCTAACTTTTTAGCCATCAATCCAGACGAGTGTATTGATTGCACGCTATGCGTGGCAGAGTGCCCCGCTGAAGCGATTTTTGCGGAGGATGATGTGCCAGCCGACCAGCAAGAATTTATCGCGTTAAACGCACGCCTAGCTAAAATCTGGCCAGTGATTACTTCACGCAAACCTGGCTTAGAAGATGCTGATGCCATGAATGGTGTGCCTGGCAAGCTAGAATTGTTAATTGAGTAGCTCAGCGCTTTAAAAAATACTAGATTAGAAAGGAGGCTTTTGCCTCCTTTCTAATTTTAAAATGCAATAAAATTAAATACTTATGCCACCTGAAATTAATTATTTGCACAACTACCCCGCTGCGCTACAAGCGCAAATTAAGCAGCTGCAGGCACAAGATAAGTTAAGCGACTACATTACGCGTCGTTACGCACAGCCTCATTTAGTACAAACTGATAAAGCCTTGTATCAATACAGTAATGAGATTAAGCAAACTTTTTTGCGCAGCGCGCCCATGTTAGACAAAGTAGCTTATGACAATCGATTAACTATTGAACATCATGCGCTAGGGCTTAATACTGCTATATCGCGCGTGCAAGGCGGCAAGCTAAAAGCAAAAAAAGAAATTAAAATTTCCGCGTTTTTTAAAGCGGCGCCTGCCGCTTTTTTGCGCATGATCGTCGTGCATGAGTTAGCGCATTTAAAAGAACGTAATCACGATAAAGCCTTTTATAAGCTGTGCCAGCACATGGAGCCCGATTACCACCAGCTCGAGTTTGATTGTCGCGTATATTTACTATGGAAAAATAGTTGAATATTCGCCTTGACTTAGATTTTGTACTAGTTAGCATTTGTGCTAATTTAATAGAATGGATTTAATTTCAAATTTAGCGCTAGCAGGTGGTTTAAGTTGGGCCAGTGGCTTGCGCCTTTACCTGACTGTGTTTGCAGTGGGCTTGCTTGCCAAATTTGGCTATATCGACTTACCAGCCGCGCTCAACATCCTCAGCAACCCGGTGGTGATTGGAGTTTCGGGCATATTAGCCATGGTAGAATTTTTGGCAGATAAAATTCCCTACGTTGATAGTGCTTGGGATTCGATTCAAACGTTTATTCGCATTCCTGCTGGCGCGTTGCTTGCAATGGGCGCCATGAATAGCAGCGACCCGATGATTACCACCATCGCTGCACTACTTGGGGGTTCACTAGCAGGCGCCACACACGCTACTAAAGCGGGCAGCCGCGCACTAATTAACACTTCGCCCGAACCTGTCAGCAACGTTGTCGCATCCCTTGGTGAAGAAAGTCTATTACTAGCTGGCGGCTGGCTAGTCTTTGCCCACCCAGCGGTGTTTATTGGTCTGCTATGTGGATTTGTGTTTTTGCTGTTTTGGTTGCTGCCAAAACTATGGCGCGGTATTAAATCCGTACTGGGAAATATCGGAAGACTGAATAGCTCTGTTTAATATAGCTGAGTTTAATTTAATACCACCTTAAAATCGATGCCCTACAGGCCTTATGGATATAGGCTTGCAGGGCATTTATTTTTTCTCGCGCATGTTAAGGGTTTATTTGTTGCTCTTCCAAAGCGCTGTCTGTCGAACCATCAGCCAACTTACCAGCCAAATAGCTAGCATAGTGCAGGCCAAGCTAAACACACTGCCCCACACTAAGGGCACGATAACGCCTGCAGAAATAGTTGAAAATAGCATTTGAGCAAATGCTTGCCCCGATGCCGCAGTACCGCGAATTTTAGGATGACGATCAAGCGCCGCCAATGAAATAATCGGCATCACCAAGGCCATGCCGATATTAAACAAGGCAATCGGCAAAATGTTGTAAATAGGCTTGGCAGGTAGCCAATAGCAAATGGCAAGGTTAAGCAACACAACCGCAAACATCCATGTATAGGCAGCATTTAATACCTGTTTTGCCGAATATTGGCCTGCCGCGCGTTTAGCCAAATATGACCCCAAAATCATACCCGCAACAGTAGGCACAAATAAGTAAGCATATTGCTGCGGAGAAAGCCCCAGCAACTTACCTAAAAACATTGGGCTGCTCAGCACATAAATAAAAAATGCCGAAAATACGGCAGCTAATGCGATACAAAGTTTTGCAAATTCGGCATCGCCAAAAATGGTTTTGTAACTATTGAGTACATTTTTGGCGGAAAGCTTGAGTCGTTTTTCTGGTGGCATGGTTTCTGGCAAAAACTTCACTGCCGCCCATAGACTAATCGCAGCGTATATCGCCAAAAACACAAAAATACTCTGCCAACTAAACCCTAGCAAAGCGCCACCAATCATGGGCGCCACTGCAGGCGCGATTCCAAACAGCATTTGAATGGTGGCCATCACGCGTTGTGCTTGGTGCCCTTCAAACAGGTCACGCACCATGGCGCGTGCTACCGTGTTGCCAGCCCCACCACTTGCGCCTTGCAATGCACGAAAGAACCATAAAGTTTCAACATTAGGTGCAAACGCACAGCCGATACTGGCCAGCACAAACACGCCCAAACCCCATTTTATCGTGGCAATGCGGCCTATCGAATCCGAAATGGCGCCATGCCATAATGTCATGATGGCATAAGGTAATAAGTACACCGCCAGACTTTGCTGAATGTGCACGTCTGACGCACCCAAATCAGCGCCCATGGCATGAAATGCCGGTAAATAGGTATCGATGGCGAACGGCGCCAATGCGGCCAGCGCAGCTAGAACGTAAACCAGCAAATTAGCATGTGGATTCATTAAAGTTTATATTTATTCTGAATGAAAAAGGCGCACTATCTTTTAAAGACAAGCTTTTAAAGATAGTGCGCCTTCGTATTATAACGATAGACCAGATATTACGACAGACTAGGGCAAAGCATGAAACTCTTCTACGCGCTCTTTATCGCCCGCAACATATTTTTTAGAGTTTTTATCAGTTCTAAAAATAATGGGCTGCGACGCCAACACTGGGTTTTTGCTGTCTTCAATCGCTTTTTCAATGAGGTGATGATTCGGTGAAAGCGAACAAACTGGGTCAGCACTCTCAGCGTCGCCTGTCAGCAAAAAGGCTTGGCAACGGCAACCAGCCAAATCGTTCATTTTTTCTGGGCAAGTGACGCACGGCCCCTTCATCCATTCTGTTCCACGATATTTATTAAATGCAGGACTTTCTTTCCACGCGTATTCTAAGCCGCTATCACGCACATTGGGGAACTGCATATTTGGCAATACGCGTGCCGAATGACAAGGCAATACATCACCGTTGGCAGTGACAATCATAAACACTTCACCCCAGCCATTCATGCATTTTTTAGGGCGATTACTAAAGTAATCTGGCACAACGAAGAATATCTTCATTTTTCCACCTACTTTTGCGCGATATTCGTTGGTAATGCGTTCAGCTTCTTCAACTTGCTCTTTTAATGGCATCAGTTGGCTACGATTAACTAAACTCCAACCGTAATATTGAGTGTTGGCCAACTCAATATAGTCTGCGCCAAGCGCCTCCGCCATTTCTAAAATTTCTTTCATATGCCCAATGTTGTAACGGTGTATCACCACGTTCAACACCATTGGGTAGCCATGATTTTTAATCATGGCAGCGACTTTTTTCTTCAACTCAAATGTTTTTGTGTTGGTAATAAAGTTATTAATCTCTTCAGTAATGTCATGCATGGAGAGTTGAATATGATCCAAGCCACCGTCTTTAAAGGCTTGTATACGTTTTTCTGTCAGCCCAACACCTGAAGTAATTAAATTACTGTAGTAACCTAACTTTTTAGCTTCTATCACAATATCTTCAATATCATCACGCAGCAAAGGTTCGCCACCTGAAATACCAAGTTGAATAGCACCTAGCTTTCGCGCATCACGTAACGCCTGAATCCACTGCTCAGTCGTCAGCTCGTTTTGGGTATGTTTATCGTAGTCAGTCGGGTTGTAGCAAAATGCACAATGCAAAGGACAGCGATACGTTACTTCTGCCAACATCCACAGCGGTTGCGTTTGTGTGATATTGGCTGCCACACCATTATTTTTAGCTTGTGCATGAATCTCTTTTTGAACCACTGATTCGCCGAGGGATGTTTGTGTCATTGTGCTACTCCTTAATACTTCATCTAAGCCATGGGCTTAATTAATTTTCAAGCATGCAATCTTTAAGTGTTAAGTCATTTAAAGAAGCTATATTTTTCTAATCCAACCCTTACCGAAAGCCATTTCAAACATACCAATCACGTCTGCTTCTATGGTGGTGGCATCAGGAAAAGCGGCTTTTAATTCTGTCACCACATCTCCTACGCTCGCTTGCCCATTCACACGTTTCATCACCTCACCTGCCCCGCCATGTAACTTCACCATACCTTCAGGAAAAAGAATGACATAGGTATTTTGCGCTTCTTCCCACTGAAAACGGTGGTGCATGGCAATCGCAAAAACATCATCATGTTTAATTGTTGAAAGCGTTGGATCTATCGCTAAATTTTCCATATTCAATCAGCCTTTTATTTAAAATTAATAACAGGTTGATGAAGGTAATCTTGACCAGCCACTTTAATATCAAGATTACTTGCCAGCATAATTGAATCAGCAATCACCCAAAGGATATTAAGTTTAAATTGCAAAATATCTAATGCTTTTAATTGCATTTCACGTGAAGTGCTAAAGTAATCCAGCGTCACGCTTAAACCTTGCTCTACATCACGGCGCGCTTCTGTTAAGCGTTTTTTAAAGTAAGTTAATCCAGTTTCATCAATCCAAGGATACATCTCTGGCCATGAACTAATACGCTGCTGATGAATATGTGGTGCAAATAACTCAGTTAAACTAGAACACACGCTTTCTTGCCATGGGCGTTGTTTAGCAAAATTGATATAAGCATCTACCGCAAATCTCACCCCCGGACTCACCATTTCTAAACTGGTCACTTGCTCACGGGTTAAACCTACCGCAGCACCTAGTTGAATCCAGGCTTCAATCCCGCCAACTGCTTTTTTGCCATCTTCGCCATCCACACCGTCATGGTCAGTAATACGCACAATCCATTGCTTACGCACTTCAACATCATCACAATTAGATAATATGGCGGCATCTTTCATTGGAATCGCAATTTGGTAGTAAAAACGATTAGCTACCCAGCATTGCAGTTGCTCTTTTGTCAGTTTGCCTTCATACATCATCACATGATAAGGATGATAAATATGATAACCACGGCCTTTTTCGCGGAGCTTTTCTTCAAATTCTTCACGTGTCCAAGGCAGTTGATCTTTTGTCATTGCGTTCATTGTTTTCTCCTAAAGAATGATATCCATACCATCATAGGCGACCTCTATGCCATGCTGGGTAAGCGTAGCTCGCTCGGCAGAATCTTCTCTTAAAATTGGATTGGTATTATTGATATGTATCAAAACTTTGCGCACGGCTTGGCCATTTTTAGGAGCAAACTCATCTAGCTTTTCTATCATGCCACCCTCACCTGACTGCGGATTATGGCCAATACTACGCGCGGTTTTAGTCATCAAACCCATATCAATCATTTCGGTATCGGTCCAAAACGTACCATCGACCATAATGCAATCTGCTTGGCGCATTAATTCTGGCAAATGTGGCTCTATTTCGCCCAAGCCAGGCGAGTACCAACATTTTTTACCTGTACTGATTTCTTCAATTAGCACACCTATCGTATCGCCGGCCTTGGGATCATTACGATGTGGTGAGTATGGCGGCGCAGCACTTTTTAGCGCTACTGATGTGAATTTAAGATTAGGCACATTGGGAATCGTAAAGCTAGTTTTGCCATCTATCGGCACATCATGGCGATTAATGCCGCAATAATGACCCAAAATATTCAACACTTGGTTCCCCGTTGTTAAATCCTCGTACACCATGTCGGTACAATAGATTTCACGCTTTACTTTACCTTCGCGTAGCATAAATAAACCCGTGGTGTGGTCGATTTGCGCATCGATTAATACAACGGCTTGAATGCCAGAGTCTCTGATATTTCTGCCAGGTTGCAACGGAGAAAAATCTTGAATTTGTTGCAACACATCGGGCGAGGCATTAAACAACACCCAATCTACCCCATTGCCAGAAACACAAATGGAAGACTGTGTGCGTTTGGTGGCTTTAATCGTGCCTTTGCGCAAACCATCACAGTTAAAACAATTACAGTTCCACTGCGGAAAACCACCGCCAGCACCGGCACCTAATACATGAATATGCATAATAAACTTTTATAAATTTAAAGAAGAAATTTTACGCTTCATTTGAATAAAAAAGGCATGACTTTATTTAATAGAAGACAGCTTTTTTATACAAAAAAGGCTGTCTTGCAACAGCCTTTTGTTAATCAGCAAAAAGCTAATTATTTGTTCATTACGTACATTGTTACTTCAAAGCCAAAACGCATTTCTGTAGCTGCTGGTGTTGTCCACATGGTAATTTCCTTTAGGTTAAGTTAAATATTTCGTTGCCAATTAAACTATTAATTAAACCATTTAAATAGTGCTACAACGTGAAACGGATTCTGCGCGCTATTAAAGGTTAGCAATACTGCAAAGATACCGAATAGCACCTAAGTAAATTCATGATGCCAGCCACTAACAGAGTTTAAGCCTAAATCGTTTTCAATCGCCGCGCACGCACTGACTCTGCAAGCGCGTTTAACACCTGAACAGTCTCATCCCAGCCCAAACAGGCATCGGTAATTGATTTACCATACTCCAAATCACAACCTGGAGCATGATCTTGACGGCCTTCGTTAAGGTGGGACTCTAACATGACACCCATAATCCTAGTTTCGCCCTGTCTTAGTTGGGTGGCGATATCTTGGGCCACATTTTTTTGTAATTTATAATCTTTTTGGCTATTCGCATGGCTACAATCCACCATTAATTTAGCCGCAAGTCCTGCTGTCGCTAAGCTCCTAGAGGCTGCGTCTACACTGGCGCTGTCATAATTTGGTGTTTTGCCACCGCGCAAAATGATATGGCAGTCTTCATTGCCATTCGTTGAGAAAATCGCTGCCTTTCCTTCTTTGGTAAAAGACAGGAAATGATGTGGTGCTTCTGCAGTTTTAATCGCATCAATCGCCACCCGCACGCTGCCATCAGTACCATTTTTAAAGCCTACCGGGCAAGATAAGCCAGAAGCCAACTCGCGATGCACTTGTGATTCTGTTGTGCGTGCGCCGATGGCGCCCCAACTTACTAAATCTGCCGTGTATTGTGGCGTAATAGTATCTAAAAATTCCATCGCCGCAGGCATGCCCAGCTCGTTTACATCTAACAAAAATTTGCGCGCTTTCTCTAAGCCCTCGTTAATATCATAACTACCATCCAAGTGAGGGTCATTAATCAAGCCTTTCCAGCCTACTGTCGTGCGTGGTTTTTCAAAATAAACGCGCATCACAATCTGCAAATCCGCATCCAAACTTTCACGCAGCGTTAGTAAGCGTTTTGCATATTCAAGTCCTGCACTAGTGTCGTGAATAGAACAAGGCCCTACAACCACCAGCAAACGGTCGTCTGTGCCATGCAAAATGCGGTGAATCGCAGCGCGTGTTTGCAGTATATTTTGGGTTGAAACCGTGCTTTCTTTTAAGCGGCTCAGCAAAGCCAAAGGGGTAATCAATGGCTTAATTTCGAGAATGCGCACATCATCTGTCGCCAACTTCTCGTATTGTATTTTTTCTTGCTCTGTCATGTTTTTACAATCTGTTCTAAAACTTCTAAAAATCGGGCATTTTCACTGAATAATCCAATACTTACCCGCAAATAATCAGGCATTTCGTAATTGGCAATCGGTCGTACAATCACACCATGCTGTAATAGTTTTTTATTGACTTCAGCAGCATTTTTCACTGCAAAACTCACAAAATTAGCTTGCGATGGAATGTACGATAAGCCTAATTGCTGTAAGCCTTGGGTGATTTGCGCCATGCCAGCTTGGTTGGCAGCATAACTGCGTGCTACAAAATCCTCATCAGCCAAGCTTGCAATGGCAGCCGCTTGCGCGATTGAATTCACATTAAATGGCTGGCGCACACGATTGAGTATATCTGCCACACTGGCATGCATGAGACCAAAACCAATACGCAAACCAGCAAGGCCATATGCTTTGGAAAATGTGCGCGAAATAATTAAATGCTCAAACTCAGCTAACCAGCCAATCGCTTCTGATTTGCTTTCTGCATTCAAATATTCGTCATAAGCTTCATCCAGCATGATTAATATGTGTCTGGGAACCGCATGGATAAAGGCACGCAGAGCATCTCTTTTTAGTAATGTGCCAGTTGGATTGTTCGGATTAGCAATAAAAATCAGCTTGGTTTTGGATGTAATCGCTTTTAAAAAGCCATCTAAATCATGAGCATAATCTTTAGCAGGTATCACGACACCTTTGGCACCCACGGCTTGCGTGACCAATGGATATACTGCAAAGGCGTGCTGTGAGTAAATCGCCTCGTCACCCGCTTGTAAATAGGCACGCGCCGCCAGTTCTAATATGTCGTTTGAGCCGTTGCCAAATACGATTTGGTTGGCGGCGACACCAAACTTTTGACTCACGGCATCGCGCAAAGCAAAGCTATTGCCGTCTGGGTAGCGTGCGATGTCTGCAATGGAGTCGTCAATCGCCATTTGCGCTTTTGGGCTAATGCCCAGCGGGTTTTCGTTAGAGGCAAGCTTGACTATATCAGCTTCGTTCAAACCCATTTCGCGTGCAAGCTCACTAATCGGCTTACCGCCTTGATAGGGGGCAATGGCGCGAATGTAATCAGGTGCTAGCGGCTTATTCAATTGATTCAACATGTATAAAAGTAAAATCGGCCAAGTAGCCGAAAAAATTAGATTATAACATGTGATTTGAGGCGGATTAGATGCGCTAACTAGGTGAATAAATGGGTTTTACCTAATTGCTTGACGTGATACATGGCCTTATCAGCGCGATTGATAATATCGTGTGGTGCGCAGTTTTTATAAGGGAACATGCAAATGCCTACACTTGCGCCCAAACCTTTGAGCTTGATTTTATCAGCTAAAATAAAATACTCGCTTAGATTTTCTTGAATTTTGCGCGATAGTGCTAAAGCGGTTTCTTCATTTTTAACATCTAACATCAGCAGAAAAAACTCATCGCCACCAATGCGCGCAAGCGTATCTACATCACGTGTAATATCCTGCAAACGACTAGCCACCTCTTTTAAATATAAATCACCCACCAAATGGCCATATTGGTCGTTAATTGATTTAAATTTATCTAAATCAATAAATAGCCCAGCGCACTTAACTTGGTTGCGCGCAGATAAGCTGATGGCCTGTTGCAGCCGATCTTCAAGTAACTCACGGTTTGGCAACTGTGTGAGTAAATCGTGCAATGACTTATAGCGATGGCGTTGTTCTTCTTGCTCCAATTCTTTATGTGCCAAAAATATTTGACGCGATTGGATCTCTTTATTAAAACTGAGTACTGCACCCAAAAAGTAGCTGACTAGCATGTAATAAATTGAGGCGACAAAATCTGCTCGGCTAATATCTCCACCAATTAAAAATGTCAGATAAACAAACAAATAGAATACTTGCCCACATATAATGGAGCAGGTAAATGACAATCCAGAGATGGAAAACATCCATATCGTGATGATCATGAGTAGCGGTAAATAATGTGAAATTGAGAAATCTGGGTAAAACTTAATTTTCATGCAAATGGCAAGCATCCCCACGACCACACCAGCCATCACTATAAGTTGGTGATATTTTTCAAACACCCGCAAAAATGTTGTCTTATAGACAAGGATAAAGCTGCTTATACTTACTATCGCAGTAATTAAGATGGAAGCCCAAGCGGAACTAGGTGTGTTTAAAGGTTCCATTAACGAAACCAAAACGCAAGCCAAGCATGCAACAACCACACCCATTCTTACTTCTTGCTTTAAGAATGGCAGGTTAAAAGTATTAAACTCTTTTTCTAGGCCAGCATTTCTAAACTTGGCCAAAATGAGAGAGATACCTTGGTGCTCTAAATTTGCTATTTTGCTCATCATAACTCTTACACAGCAAATAGCGCGCCAAGTTTTTTAGAGCTATGATAATTGTGTTAATTTAATGATATAATCATAACTTACTGATTTTATTGAAGATAAACTTGATAGGCTCAAGCAGAAACTACATCACTGCAATAGGGTACACCCCTAAAACTTTAACGAAGGCTGCTTTGGCTTTAATCTGATTCAACGCATCTGCCACTTTTTCGTCATTAGTGTGGCCTTCAATATCCACATAAAATACGTAATCCCAAAGGCCTAATTTTGATGGACGTGATTCAAATTTGGTCATACTCACGCCATTTTTAGCAAGTGGTGCTAATAAATCCACCATGGCGCCTGGTTTGTTTTGCGTAGCTAACACCAGCGATGTTTTATCTTTACCTGAA
>JAABQZ010000055.1 GCA_011391175.1 Methylophilaceae bacterium
CCTCACGTGGTACAAAATCTACATAACTATTGCGGCCTTTAAACATCACGCATTTCACTTGTGCGGTGCTGTCTTTAAGTGAGAAATACCAGTGACCGCTGGCGGCTCGAGTAAAGTTAGAAACCTCGCCCGATACCCAAAACAGCGGAAATGTGCGTTCTAACACCTCGCGCGCTAAACGATTAAGCTCCGAGACGGTCAGAATGTGTTGCGGGCTGGGTAAAGCCTGCTCTTGTAATAACGAGTTTTCGAATAAATTGAGTTCTGCCATACTGCTTTATCTATTACAATTATTAATGATTGAATTATAGGCGTTTACCAACATGATACAAAAAATATTCTCAGGCAAAACAGGTTATTTAATGGGCTTTGCGGCATGCTTTGGCATCGTCATATTGGCGTTAGTGATTCAAACGGTTTATAAACTAGAGCCTTGCCCGCTTTGCATTACTCAGCGCATGTTTTTTATGGGCTTAGGCGTGTTGTTTTTAATTGCCGCGTTTATAAAACCTACTAGCTTGTTGCAGAAAATATTCACAGGTTTGCAAGTGTTGACTGCGCTGGGTGGAGCAGGTTGGGCGATGCGGCATTGGTATTTGCAGGCCAACAAAGAGAGCATGATTGCCGATTGCGGCGTCGGTTTTGATTATATGTTCGAAAATTTTCCGCTTAAAAAGATGTTCACTTTGATTTTTCGCGGTACTGGTGATTGCGCGGCGATTGATTGGACATTTTTGGGCTTAACGCTGCCGCAACTGGGACTCATCAGTTTCGTTGGGCTGGGCGTTTATGCAGTATGGCTTGGATTAAAAAAGGCTTGAGATGTACAAAACAGCTGATTTAAAAACACTTGGTTTGAAAACTCTAGACGATTTTGTAGGTAACACGCCGCTGGTCAAATTGCAGCGCATGAACCCAAACCCCAGCAACACGATTTTGCTGAAATTAGAAGGCAACAACCCTGCGGGCTCGGTAAAAGATAGGCCTGCCTACTCAATGATTACTAGGGCAGAAGCACGTGGCGATATTCAACCTGGTGACACCTTGATTGAAGCGACTTCGGGCAATACAGGCATTGCGCTGGCGATGGTGGCAGCGATGCGGGGCTACAAAATGGTGCTGGTGATGCCAGAAAATCAATCGATAGAGCGCCGTCAAAGTATGAAAGCCTATGGTGCAGAGCTAGTCTTGACGCCTAAAGACGGTAGCATGGAATTAGCTAGAGACGTTGCGATGAAAATGCAAGCCGAGGGTGAAGGTATTGTGTTAGACCAGTTTGGTAATCAAGATAATCCGCTGGCGCATTATGAAACCACAGGGCCAGAAATTTGGCGCGATACGGCAGGAAAAATCACGCACTTTGTCTCCAGCATGGGCACGACAGGCACCATTATGGGCGTTTCTCGTTTTCTTAAAGAAAAAAATTCGAATATTAAAATTATCGGTGTGCAGCCTGAAGAGGGTGCGCAAATTCCAGGCATTCGTAAATGGCCAATTGAATATATGCCAACAATTTTTGATGCAAAGCGTGTGGATGAATTACGTTATGTGAGCCAAAAAAATGCTGAAAACTTGACGCGAAAACTGGCGACTGAAGAAGGCATTTTTGCGGGAATCTCAAGCGGTGGCGGTCTTTATACGGCCTTGCAGCTGTCAAAAGAGTTGGAAAATGCAGTGATTGTTTCAATTGTATGTGACCGTGGCGATCGCTACTTATCCACAGGGGTGTTCCCGTCTTAAATATGTTGCGTGAAGCAATATTTGTTTTCTTACTAAGCTTATCGCAAGCTGCATTTGCACTTAGCAGCATCAGCATTACTGCTGATAAAATCACCCACGAAAATGCCACTCTGCACAAAGCCAATATTGCGCTGGATTTGACAGGTGCCGACATCGCTGTGGTGGAAGCTGAAATGTTGGAGTATGGCAAGGCCAAGCTTGAGAAACCGCACATCACCGTCGATTTAAAAGCCAATACCACCATATTAGTTAAAACTCATCATATTTTGATGAATAAAATAGAGGCGCAGAACTCGCTCATTTATTTGGATTACGCCGAAAAAACAGCGCAACCAACGGTCACGTTTTATTCAGACATTAAACAAATTACAGACAGTGCGTGGTCTGATATAAAGATCAATTGCCTTATCCCAAAAAAAGCTAAAGTAGAAGTGTGGGAGTGTCCTGGCGGCCTATTCACAGCAGAGCGCACGCGTGTGCCGTTCACCATTACCATTACACCGCAGCCCAACGGTGTTGATACTGAAATCAATCTAACTGATGCCCACTTTAGCGATGCCTCTGGCTTGCATGCGGGCGATAAACTCACTGGCAAAATCAAAGTGTCGGCGCTTTTACAACAAGATACAGTGCAAAAAGATAGTGCTAAAAAGGCCATTTGGCACTGGAAAGGTCTATTTAGCTGGACCGAGGGTGAGTTATTTTGGGAGCCATTTTATTTTGGTAAAGCGGGCAATGAGTTCAATATTAGCGGCACCTATAACGAACCGATGCTGAATATTCAGAAAGCTAATTTAAAAATTAACGAAGTCGGCAATATGTCGGCCAGTGCGGAAGTCAATATCAAAACGCAAGAAGTGAAAGATGCGCATGTCGTCGCTAAAGACGTGGATTTTGCTGGCTTGTATAAATTGGTATTGCAACCAATGGTAGAGAAATCTGCCTTTGGTAATCTAAAGGTAAGCGGCAAAGCGGATTGGCAATTTGATGTGAAAGGCCTGCAACCGACGCGTTTTGAGCTGAATTTAAAAGATGCCAATATCGAAGACCTCAACGGAAAATTTGCGCTTAGCGACATAAACGCGCATATCCCATGGGATTACGACGTGCCTAAAACCGTCACGCTGGCTTATTCAAAAGGCCATGTGCTGAATATTCCGCTGGGTAACACGCGCTTACAGGCAGAGCTTAATCGTTACTCTGTGACTGCCCCCAGTTTGGTGTTTCCAGTACTGGATGGTGCGCTTAAGTTTGAAGATGTTTCTGCTGCCTATCTTAGCCAGCAATGGGTTTGGCATGTCAAAATGCAGCTAGAGCCAATTAGCATGAATACGTTTAGCAAAACCCTAGGCTGGCCAGAAATGCAAGGCAAGATTGATGGTCAAGTGCCACTGATTACTTACGCCGGCAAACAGTTGCGCATAGATGGAAAAATGCAATTTAATATGTTTAATGGCAACGTCACCATGGATGGGTTGCGCATTGACGACCCGCTAGGCACAACTCCCAAACTCTATGCCAATCTGCAAATGCGCAATATTGACCTAGGCGATTTAACCCATACTTTTAACTTTGGCGCCATTGAGGGCAAGCTAGAAGGCGATATAAAAGATTTACAGTTGGAAAACTGGAAACCTGTGCGGATGGATGCAAAGATTCAAACAGCGGATGGTAAACATCTTAAAAAAATATCGCAGCGTGCGGTGGAAAATATCACTGCATTGGGCGGAGAAGGCACGGCAGCTGCTTTACAGCGCACCTTCTTGCGCTTTTTTAAAGAATTTAATTACGAAAAAATTGGCTTAAGCTGTCAATTACGACAGGATGTGTGCAAAATGGGTGGCGTTGAGTCAACCCCAACTGGGTATATCATCGTTAAAGGTAGAGGGGTTCCTTCTGTGAATGTGAATGGCTTTACCGAATACGTCAGCCTCTCGGATTTAATTGAACGTATGAAGCGCATTACCGACAGCAATAGTAAGATGCTAATTAAATAAAGATGGTGAAGTAAGTTTTTAAAGTTAAGTACAAAGGATGCAATATGTATAAAATCAGGATAAATAAAAATATAGCCCTAGTTATTTTGTTAGCAGGCTTATCTGCCTGCGTGACGATTAATATTTACTTTCCAGCAGCTGCGGCAGAAAAAGCAGCCGATAAAATTATTGAAGAAGTGTGGCAACTTCAAGATGGCACAAACAAGCCTTCAGAAACTCCAGAAGCCACACCGGAAGCCAAACCTGCTGAATCGCCTGCGAAATAAAAGGAACTGAAAATGAAAAAGTTACTATTAAGTTTTTTTGTGGCGGCTAGTGTGTTTGTGGCAATTGGCTCTAACTTTGTACAAGCTGCAGCGCCCGATTTAGAAATCAATACCCCTGCTATTTCGGCGATTAAAAACAGCATGCAGGCGCGCCACACACAACTATTGCCGCACTATAACAGTGGCGCGGTGGGGTTGACTGCAGATGGTTTTATAGCAGTAAAAGATGCAACTGCAGTGCCATTAAAAGACCGCGGTGGTATCAACAGCTTAGTTTCTGCTGAAAATTCCGACCGCGCCAAGCTGTATAAAGAAATTGCTGCAGGCAACGGCCATCCAGAGTGGGAAGGCGATGTAAAGCAAACCTTCGCGGGCCGCTGGATAGATAAAGCGCAAGGCGGGTGGTTTTATCAAAGCGGCGGCGGTTGGGTGAAGAAGTAGAACCCCCTAATCCATGACGCCCACTCTAGTATTCGACATTGAAACTATCCCTGATACCACTGGTCTGCGCGCCTTGCTAGATGCGCCTGCTGACGCACTTGATAATGCATCGGATGAAGACATTGCCAACATCGCATTTCATCAGCGTCGCCAGCACAATGGCAGTGATTTTTTGCCCTTACATCAACATAAAGTGTGTGCAATTTCGTGCGCACTGCGCGAAGGCAACAACTTTAAAGTATGGACATTGGGTGATGCAAGCTCAACTGAAGCTGAGATTATCCAGCGGTTTTTTGATGGTATAGAGAAATACACACCGCAAATTATCAGCTGGAATGGCAGTGGCTTTGATTTGCCTGTGTTGCATTACCGTGCCATGGTCAATGGTGTGCAAGCCCCCAGATATTGGGATTTAGGTGAGGATGATAAAGATTTTAAGTGGAACAATTACATTAGTCGTTACCACACACGGCATTTAGATTTAATGGATTTATTGGCGCTATATAACGCCCGTGCCAACGCGCCGCTGGATGATTTGGCTAAACTATGCGGCTTTCCGGGCAAGCTGGGCATGGATGGCAGTAAGGTGTGGGAAGCATTTAAAGCAGGAAAAATCGAGGAAATCCGCAACTATTGTGAAACAGATGTGGCCAATACACACTTGGTATATTTGCGCTTTCAACTAATGCGCGGACATTTGACGCCAGCCGCTTACGAAGCTGAGATTAAGCTGGTACGCGAAACGTTAAGCACTTACCCAGCTACGCATTGGGCAGAATTTTTAGCTGCGTGGGACGTTTAAAAAAAGCACAAAATCTGCATTGCAAAAAACAATGCCCTGAAAGCCCTTTGGATATTGGCTTGCAGGGCATCAAATTTAATGTTTGTTAAAACTACGTTATATTTAAACTAATTACTTTCGCAGTTTAATTTCCCTACAGATTAGTTTCCTTCACCGTCTAGCGGCACATCTTCATCCACAAACTCTTTCCAATTAAGCACTACTTTTTGATTGGTGTTGGCTTCTAGCGTTACTTTATGGCGCAGTTTATTGCCATTATTGTTTGCTAAAATGGTGTAAGTGCCAGCTGGCATATTCACATACAGCACATTTTTGGCGCCGACGATGCGAAACACTAGGTTGCTGGCTTCATCATAAATATTCACATTAACATCTGTTACCCAGCGCCCAACGACGCCTTCAGAAAATAATAAATTAAGGGTGAATTTTTTGGCTTGAGGTTTCATGACAGCCACTTCTTCTTCGCCTATGCCACCTGTCATGTAAGCGATGCCAGTGGGAGTGGTGCGTGTTTTTGGTAAATCGGCGAGTGCTAGCTGGCTTGATAAAATTAAACCAAACAAAACGATTAATTTGTAAGTAAATTTATGCATACAATTGCCACTTTCCCTAATTTATTTAGACACTTATCTTTATTTTGGTCTTGATTTTCGAGCAGTTTAGCAGAGTTGCAGCAATTACTCTATTATCGCCTTATATATAAAGGCCTTATGCGCTAAAATGCGCGCATGAGAAGAAACCGCAATAGAACCTACCAAAATCCAGCCGACAATCCAATCTTACAAGCCACCATTGAGTCACTAGACCAAGAAGGGCGTGGCGTTGCACATGTGGATGGCAAAACCATTTTTATTGATGGCGCGCTGCCAAATGAACTGGTCAAGTATCAATCGCAACAAATTAAACCCAGTTACGAAGTGGCAAAAACCATCGAGGTGCTTAAGCAATCGAATCAACGGGTGACGCCAAAATGCCCACATTATGGGCTGTGTGGCGGTTGTAAATTGCAGCACATGGATGCGGGCGCACAAGTGGCGGCCAAACAGCGCATGTTAGAGGCGGATTTATGGCATATAGGCAAAGTGAAGGCCGATAATATGTTGCCGCCGTTGTATGGGCCGACTTGGGGTTATCGCCATAAGGCGCGCTTAAGTGTGAAATATGTGCAAAAGAAAGAGCGTGTGCTGGTGGGTTTTAACGAAAAAGGCACGCGATATGTGGCGGATATGAATAGCTGCGAAGTGCTGGTGCCAGAAGTATCGGCGCTGATTGCGCCACTGCAAAACTTAATAGTACAGCTTTCGATCCGCGACAAATTGCCGCAGATTGAGCTGGCCGTTGGCGAAGGAAGCGTGGTTGTGTTGATTTTCCGTATTATGGATGTGCTCACCGCCGATGATGACTCGCTATTTAAAGCCTTTGCCGACCTACATCAAATACAAGTATGGACGCAAACCAAAGGTCCGGATACGATAAAACCGTTTTGGCCTTTAGATGGCGCCCAACTGCAATATAGCCTACCCGAATTTGCTCTAACTTATCCATTTAAGCCCAACGAATTCACCCAAGTCAATCCGCAAATCAATCAAGTCATGATTCGCCGTGCCATGCAATTATTGAGTCCGCAGTTGGGTGAAACTATTGCCGATTTTTTCTGTGGCATTGGTAATTTTACACTGCCGATTGCGCGTAGCGGTGCGCAGGTGCTGGGTTTGGAAGGCTTGGCTAACTTGGTGGATAGAGCCAATGAGAGCGCACAATTGAATAATATCAACAACGTGAAATTTGGCGTGGCGGATTTATTTAAAATGGCGCCAGAAAGTTTGGCGGAGCTAGGTGTATTTGATAAGTGGTTGATAGATCCGCCGCGCGATGGTGCTTATGAACTGGTGAAAGCGATTGCAGCTGAGACTGCACCTAAGTTAATCGTTTATGTATCGTGCAATCCCGCCACGCTGGCGCGTGATGCGGGTGTGCTGGTGCACGAAAAAGGCTATCGCTTAAGTGCGGCGGGCGTTATTAATATGTTTCCACACACCGCGCATGTAGAATCAATTGCGTTATTCGAGAAGGTATAAACTTCTCGAGTTAACCTTGTCTCGTGCCAAAAAAATCCGTGGTCGTTCTGCGATTATCCATGCTATAAGCAGTGCTGCCACCCACTGCTAACAATAATAAGCCGCCGGCAATGGCAATATTTTTCAAGAATAAAATCATCTGCATTTGGTCAGCAAAATTACTGTGGAACAACGCGGCGGCAAGTATGCAAAAAGCGGCTAACGCAAATGCTACCAAACGTGTTTTATAGCCGACTACTAGTGCAATGCCGCCCAGCAATTCTAGCGCAATGGTAGGCCACAACAATAGGCCTGGTAAGCCTGCGGATTGCATATAACCGATGGTGCCAGCGGGATCTGTGATTTTGCCTACGCCCGCTAAAATAAAAATAAGTGCCAACATGATGCGGCTAATAAGTTGAACGATACCTGTCATTTTCTGCTCCTCATTTTTAAAATATAAAGCATCATAAACTTATCGAGCTACACGCGCAATCGTGCATAACATTGAGAATATAATGACGTCTATGTTAAAAAATCCCCTAGCATTTTTAATACTGTTTTTGCTGGCTTTACCTTTGCTTATTGCTTGCCAAAAAAGCGCCACGCCTAAACAAGAAATTCGATTTGGTATTGCGCAAGCACCGCTCAACCTCGACCCGCGCTATGCCACCGATGCTGCATCAGAGCGGGTCAATCGCCTTATTTATCAACCTTTGGTAGATTTTGATACTGCCTCGAAACCCGCATGGGTATTGGCTAGTAGAGACATATCAAGTAGCGATGCTATAAATGCGCTTGACTATAAGTTTACATTGCAAAAACAAGTTAATTTTCACAATGGTGATGCGCTTACAGCACACGACGTAAAGGCGACTTATGATTCTTTACTAAGACTTAAAGATTCGCCCCATGCGGCTGAATTTGTAAACATAGACTCAATCGAAGTGATTAATGATAAAACGCTTATTTTTAAATTAAAACAAGCAGATACACATTTTATCAGTAAGCTGATTATTGGAATTTTGCCTAAAAGTTTAATCGAAAAACCCCACGACTTTTCGCACAGTCCAGTCGGTAGCGGCCCGTTAAAATTTGAATCTTGGCAGCACGATTTAAAGCTAATACGCACTTCAGATAATCAACTGATTACCCTGCAAGAAGTGAAAGATCCAACTGTACGCGTACTGAAATTAAAGAAGGGTGAAATTGATTTGATTCAAGGCGATTTGCCGCCCGAGTTGGTGAAACATCTACAGAGCATGCCCAGCATCCTCGTGAATACTGGCTTAGGGGCGAACTATTCATACCTCGGCTTAAATATGCAGGATAACTTGCTAAAAAACCTAAAGGTACGGCAAGCCATCACGCACGCCATTGACAGACAAGCGATTATCGACAAAGTGATGGTGAGTAACAGCCGAATTGCCAGCGCCATTTTGCCGCCAGAACACTATACTAATGTCAACAAAGACGGCACAAACAATCAACTTGCGCCTTACGATTATAACCCTGTGTTGGCCAAAAAATTGCTGATTGAAGCAGGCGTTAAGCTACCACTTAAACTGGAGTATAAAACCAGCACCGATGCCTTTCGCGTGCGCCTAGCCGCTATTATGCAGGCGCAAATGGCACAGGCAGGCATTGCGTTGGAGATTAAAAGCCTGGATTGGGGCACTTTTTTTGCCGATGTGAAGGCTGGCAATTTTCAACTTTACGGCCTGACATGGGTAGGTATTAAAACACCAGAAATTTATGCTAAAGCATTTGGCAGCAAGTATTTTCCGCCCAATGGTTTTAATCGGGGACGCTACTTAGACGCTGAATTAGACAAACTACTTGCAGCAGAAAATTGGACTGCTGCCACGCAGCATATACAGGCACAACTGCCTTATATCCCGCTGTGGTATGAAGGTCAATTTACTGCGGTGCAAAAAAATATTAAAAACTACGTCCCTAAACCTGATGGCAATTGGGATGATTTGGCTATTATTAATAAATAATACTTCAATTAAATAACTTCATAAGAGCTAAATATTTAAGCCACTGCAACACCAAAAAGTCTACCCACTAAGCCAGTCACTAACATTGCAAGTGCACCCCAAAATGCTACTCTAGCTGCGCCTTTGTACAAGCTTGCGCCACCTGCCTGCGCCGCTAGGCCGCCTAAAGCAGCCAAAAATAGTAGCGAGCATACGGCTACGCAAGCAATTAAATATTGGCTTGGCGCCAAAATGGTCACAACTAATGGCAAGCTAGCACCAACTGCAAATGTGCCGGCAGAAGCCAGTGCGGCTTGTATAGGTTTGGCTGTAACAATCTCTGAAATGCCTAATTCATCACGTGCGTGTGCACCTAGCGCATCGTGTGCGGTTAACTCTAATGCCACTTTGTATGCAGTATCTTCACTTAAGCCGCGCCCCATGTAAATACGCTGCAACTCTTTAAGTTCGTGTTCAGGTTCTGCTATCAGCTCTTTGGCTTCTCGCGCCAAGTCGGCGGATTCTGTATCTGCTTGCGAGCTTACTGAAACATACTCACCCGCTGCCATTGACATAGCACCAGCCATCAAACCGGCGATACCTGTAAGTAAAATAGCGTTAGGCGAAGCTTGGGCGGAAGCCACACCTAAAATGAGGCTGGCCGTTGAAACAATGCCGTCATTTGCACCAAGCACGGCGGCACGTAGCCAGCCAATACGATGAGACTTATGTGATTCGGAATGTTTCAACATGTGCACCCTGTAAAATTTTCAATACTCTAACATTAACAAGTGCTGGCCTATACATCAACCCATCTTGTTGGTGCTCTCGGTGTTTTTTCCATAAGATTGATTAATACCAACTTGCAAAGTTACTAACAACTTTGCAAGTTGAAATGCACAATAATC
>JAABQZ010000056.1 GCA_011391175.1 Methylophilaceae bacterium
AATGGTGACACTTTTGCGATTGTTATCAATGGCGTATTGAATCGCCTTGCGAATCAAACTTTTACTGCCATCAACTGAAACAGGCTTAATGCCGATAGCTGAGTTTTCGGGGAAGCGAATTTTTTTTCGCATGCCCATATCACTTAAAAATTGAATCACTTTTTCTACTTCATCACTGCCGGCTGCCCATTCAATTCCAGCATAAATATCCTCCGTATTTTCACGGAATATCACCATGTCGGTTTTTTCAGGATGTTTGACTGGGCTCGGTACGCCGGTAAAATATTGCACTGGACGCAGGCACACATATAAATCTAATTCCTGACGTAAAGTGACAGTTAAAGAACGGATGCCGCCGCCAACAGGTGTGGTGAGTGGGCCTTTAATCGAAATCACATATTCGCGCACCGCTTGCATGGTTTCGGCAGGTAGCCAAGTGTCTTTACCTTCTTTATCTTTGCCATAGGTATTCACTGCTTTCTCGCCAGCATATACTTCCATCCAAGCAATTTTGCGCTTGCCGCCATAAGCTTTGTTTACGGCAGCATCCACCACTTTTTGCATGGGCCCAGTAATATCTACCCCTATGCCATCGCCCTCAATAAATGGGATAATCGGATTGTTGGGGACGTTGAGCGAGTTGTCAGCGTTAACCGTGATTTTTTCGCCATGCGTCGGGACTATTATTTTTGAATCTGCTTTCGTCATTATTGTTTGCTTCCTAAGATGATTGTTTTATTTAATAAGCCGTTTAACGTCGTGTGCCAATTTAGTGTGCATGATCCAAAAAATGGAAAACCTGGGCATCCCACGTTAAAAGACTTCATCGCCATCCCTAATATTTATGCTGCAGGTCGCTTAGATACTGATTCTGAAGGTTTGCTTATTTTAACCGATGATGGCGCGTTGCAACACAAATTAAGTCATCCAAAGCATAAAGAAACCAAAACTTATTGGGTGCAGGTGGAGGGCTCGCCACAGGATGCCGATTTAATCCCTTTAATTCACGGTGTCGATTTGGGCGATTTTGTGACGCAGCCGGCGCAAGTACGCCTGATGCAAGCGCCAGCTAATCTATGGCAACGCAATCCGCCAGTCCGTGAACGTAAAGCAATTCCGACCAGTTGGTTAGAAATTAAAATTTCTGAGGGAAAAAATCGCCAAGTGCGCCGCATGACCGCTAAAATAGGCTTTCCAACGTTGCGGCTGATTCGATACGCTATTGGAGCATATACCATTGATAATATTGAAATAGGAAGCTACCAAGTTTTATGAGTACTGTTACAACAAAGCCTGTCGTTATTTTTCGCTTTCTGGCGCACGAAGGGCCTGGTTATTTAGGCGATTTTTTGGACGAGCAAAACATTCCGTGGCAACTCATCAAAGTGGATGAAAGTGAGCCGCTACCTACATCGATATTGGCTTACAGCGGTGTGGTTTTAATGGGTGGGTCAATGAGTGTAAATGACGATTTGCCTTGGATAGCGCCGTTGCTACAATTGATTCGTCAAGCTAAAGACAATGATACTCCACTGCTTGGGCATTGCTTAGGTGGCCAGCTGATGAGTAAAGCGCTGGGCGCTACCATCACTAGAAATGCTATCAAAGAGATTGGTTGGGGCGAAGTCACAGTAAGTAAAAGTGAATTAGCCAAGCACTGGTTTGGCGAGATTGAAATCTTTAATGCGTTTCATTGGCATGGTGAAACATTTAGTATGCCAGCAGGTGCCCAGAACTTACTTGCCAGCCCGCATTGTCAAAACCAAGCTTGGGGTATGGGTAAACATGTGGCCTTCCAAACGCATATTGAAATGACGCCGGACATGGTGAAAAAATGGTGCGAAGAGGGTGAGATTGAACTGCGCGAATCTGCCAGTGGCATTGCAGTACAACAAGCGGGTGCAATGCAAGAGAATTTAGCAGTGCATTGCTTTTTTCTGAATAAAGTGGCGACACAGGTTTATAGCCAGTGGATACAAGGTCTAAAAGTTTGAGTGTGTTAAAATAACCAAAATTTTTACAAAGTCATTATTATGTCTGGCAACACAATCGGAACACTATTTACCTTAACCAGTTTTGGTGAGTCGCATGGCGCAGCCATTGGCGGAGTGGTGGATGGCTGTCCGCCAGGTTTAAGTTTGTGTGCAGAAGATTTGCAGATTGATTTAGACCGCCGCAAGCCTGGCACTTCGCGCCATGTGACGCAGCGCCAAGAGGCCGACGCGGTGGAGATTTTGTCTGGCGTGTTTGAGGGTAAAACCACCGGCGCGCCAATTGGTTTACTGATTCGTAACACGGATCAACGTTCTCAGGATTACAGTAAAATCATGGATACGTTCCGCCCAGGCCATGCCGATTATACTTACGCGCAAAAGTATGGTGTGCGCGATTATCGTGGCGGTGGCCGCAGCAGCGCGCGGGAAACGGCGATTCGCGTAGCGGCCGGTGGCATTGCTAAAAAATGGTTAAAAGAGCGTTTTGGTATCACGGTGCGCGGCTATATGAGCCAATTGGGTGAAATTGAAATCCCCTTTGAGACATGGGATTGCGTCAATGACAATCCATTCTTTTCGCCCAACACCACTATTTTGCCAAAGTTAGAAGCCTATTTGGATAATATCCGTGCTGAGCGCGACTCTGTTGGTGCACGCATTACCGTGCTGGCCGAAGGTGTGCCAGTCGGTTGGGGCGAGCCTGTGTTTGACCGGCTTGATGCAGATATTGCGCATGCCATGATGGGCATTAATGCAGTCAAAGGCGTGGAAATAGGCGCAGGTTTTGCTAGCATTGCCCAGCGCGGCAGTGTGCATTCAGACGAGCTGACGCCGACTGGATTTGTGACCAATCACGCGGGCGGTATTTTGGGTGGCATTTCCAGCGGGCAAGCAATTCGCGTCAATGTCGCGCTAAAGCCAACCTCTAGCATTCCACAAGAACGACGCTCTATTGATAAAAATGGCAATGCAATTACTATGCAAACGACTGGCAGGCACGATCCGTGTGTGGGTGTGCGTGCCACGCCAATCGCTGAGGCGATGTTGGCGTTGGTATTGATGGATCACGCCTTGCGTCACCGTGCGCAAAATGCTGATGTAGTTTCAACCGTTCCCAAGATTTAGTTGTAGACGCTACATTGTGAGCCACGCGCTACACGCCAACCTTTCGCGTTTTTACTTCATCTATTACTTCTTTGTAGGCGCATTCGTGCCTTACTGGGGCTTGTATTTGCAGTCGGAGCAGTTTTCGGCAGCTGATATTGGCATCCTGATGTCTTTATTTCAGATTAGCCGTATTTTTGCGCCAAATTTATGGGGTTGGCTGGCCGACCATACTGGGCGACGTGTTAAATGGATACAACTGACTGCCTTACTTGGTTTGCTAGGATTCATCGCAGTATTTTGGGCACACGGCTTTTGGTGGTTATTCTTTGTGATGTTGTCACTAAGTCTATTCACCAGTTCAACACTGCCTTTGTCCGAATCGCTTACCTTAGCGCATCTTGCTACTACCAACGGCCATTACAGCCGCATCCGCATGTGGGGCTCGCTGGGTTTTATTGTGGCGGCGGTGGTTTTGGGTTTCTTAATTGACGCTTACGGCATTAAAAGTTTGTTGTGGTTTTTATTGAGTGTGCAGATTATTTTATTCGCCCTGACCTTCAAATTGCCCGATGCCACAATAGCGCCGCATGCGCACGACCATTTCTCTATTTGGCAGATTATCAAGCAACCGGTCGTCATCGCTTTGCTGCTGGGTTGTGCGCTGATGGTGACCGCACATGGCGTGCTATATAACTTTTACTCCATTTATTTGGCTGAGCATGGTTATAGTAAAGGCATGATTGGGCTGTTGTGGTCGCTGGGCGTTATCTGCGAAATTGTCATTTTTATGCTAATGCCAAAACTGATGGCGCGCTTTAGTTTAAAAGCAATTTTACTCACAAGCTTGGCGTTGGCTGTCCTCCGATTCAGCATGATAGGCGTTGCTGTAGATAACTTATGGTGGTTGCTGATTGCGCAAAGTTTACACGCGTTTACCTTTGGCAGCTTTCACGCGGCATCGGTAGAGGTGATTACGCAGTTTTTTAATGGACGCCACCAAGCCAAAGGTCAAGCCATTTACAATAGCGTCGCTTATGGCGTGGGTGGCACCGTTGGTGGACTTGCGGGGGGATATGCGTTGCAGTACATGGGTGGGCAGATTACGTTTTTACTGGCGGCGCTGTTTCCATTGCTGGGCTTTGTTGTGATAGCATTGGGTTTGAAGCTAAGCCAAACGCATGCACGCGCTGGCATGTTTAGCTAGGTGTTTATAGGATACATATGTATAGATTATTATTTGTTTTACTGGCGACTTTTTTAGCAGGCCAAGCCACGGCGGAAACGCGTTTAAACGTGGTGGGGTTGTTCAGCGGTAAAGCCTTGGTGAGTATTAACGGCAGCGCACCACAAAGCATAGGCGTAGGCCAAACCAAAAATGGTGTTAAGTTGATTTCTGCCGATAGTGAGTCTGCTACCTTTATGGTGGAAGGCAAACGTCAAACCTTACGAATGGGGCAGGCAGCTTCTGTGGCTGGTAGTGCAGGCCCTGTGACCAATGACCCCGTAAGCTTATATGCCGATAGCCGTGGCCATTTTACTGGCAACCTTTCTATTAATGGCGCATCACTAAAATACTTGGTAGATACAGGCGCAAGTACCGTGGCGATGAATAGTGGTGATGCTAAATTTGCCAAAATTGATTATGAAAAAGGTGAAAAAGTACCTGTGAACACGGCTAACGGTATAGTAATGGCGTATTTGGTAAAAGTGAATACGCTGAAAATTGGCACCATTACGCTTAACAATGTGGAAACAATTGTAAATGAAGGTGGCTCTCCAGCGATGGTACTGCTGGGCATGTCGGCTTTGAACAAGTTGGATATGAAGCGCGATAACTCAATTATGACGCTTACAAAAAAATACTAGTTTTAAAAATACTCATTTAATAACATATTAAAAAGCAATGCCCTGCAGGCCGCTTCTATATTGGCCTGCAGGGCATTGCTTTTGAAGAGAGCTTGTTATATACCCTGATTAAAAAATCATTGAATTTGATGAAAATTTGACGTCTTTACTAATCCCATCGTTTAAAACAGCTGTTTGATTAGCTTGCTAGTACCGCTAGCGTCCTTTCTAGAAGGCATGTTTATAGATATATCAAATTTAATGGTTCAAGTGGCATGTTAATTGCTGTTGACTAGAAGATGTTATCGAAATATGCATATCGAAAGGAGTTAAACGCAAATGCGAATATTTAGTCAAAAAAACCATGCATTAAAAAATGAGTATAAAAGAATCGCTTTTGAAAAGGGTTTAACCCTGATTGAGCTAATGCTCGTCATGGCAATTATTGGCGTGCTCGCAGCGATTGCTATTCCTGCCTACCAAGACTATCAAGAAAAAGCGCGTGTCAACGCAGCGGTTATGGATATTAGCACTATGGCTTTTACAATTGCTGCTTATTGGCAAGATGAGAGAAGTTATCCTGACAGCCTTGCAGATGTTGGCTTGGGTGCGAAGCTAGACCCATGGGGCTATCCATATAGATACTTAAACTTAGATAAAAATGGCAATGGCGGCGCACGACGCGATAAAAATCTGAATCCGTTGAATACAGATTTTGACCTTTACAGCATAGGAAAAAATGCTAAAACAAGGCTGCCGGTTTCTCAACAGGATAGCCTAGACGATATCGTCCGTGTTTTTGACGGAAAATTTATAGATCTCGCCGCTAAGTTTTAATTGGTTATTTCAACTCTGCAGCATGCACATTTCTGGCACTTTTCTTAACAGTAAAATCGCGCAACGTATTGCGCTGATTCTGTTTTTGGCGGCATTTATTCCAACCGCGCTTATTACAGGTTTAACACATAATACTGTCGACAAGCTAACCGTTAGCCATGCACATGAAAAACTTGTCGCAGACAGTAAAAATTACGCGATTTCAACTTTTTCAAATCTAATGTTTGCGCGTAGCAGTCTGTATATTGTTTCAGATGCGATGGATTCTTCCAACTTGGCGCTTCCTCAAGCGCTTGAAGAACACAATAAAGCCATATTCAACTCATTGCTCTTGGTGACACCAGAAGGACAGATTCAGGATAAAACAAGTGGCGCGCAATATTATGCGCAATCGCAACACAAAAACTTAATATTAGCTGCCATCAAAGAAGCAGAGCCCAATAGAGCAAGACTATTGGTGTTGCCAGTAAGCACTAAAAATGCAAAGCCCATCATTGCCTTAATTTTGCTGCGCTATAAGAGCGCTAGCATAAAATCATTGTTGATTGCTGAAATAAACCCAGATTATCTTTGGGGTGATGTTGCGGATTACCCTTCAGACATTGGTGTTTGTGCCTATCGATTAGATGGAAAATCGGAAAGTCGATTATTTTGTTCGGCCGAAGAGAATCCTAACTTTACAGGTTATATGCAGCCCAAAAACGTGGCTGATTGGGAGCTGTTTTTGCGTGGCGAGTTTCAGGATAACGCTTGGCGCTTTGTTGTAAAACGTCAGTATCCTTTATCAGATAGCCCACTCGACAACTTTTTAAGTAGTTATGGTTATATTGGCGCAGCTGTTTTCAGTTTGTTGCTGGTGGCATTGTTAAGTTTAATGCAAATTCGTAGAACCATGGTTCCGTTAGAGCGACTGGTTGAAGGCACCAGAAACATTTCTAAAGGTGAATTTACACAAGTAGAAGTTGCAGGTGAATCTGAGTTTGCAGAATTGGCCGATTCATTCAATGGTATGTCTGCCAACATTAAGCGGCAGCTAGAAACTATGCAATCGCTCTCTTCTATTGATCGTGACATGGCTACTAAATTAGATGTGGCTCAACTTATCAAACAAATTATCGCTAGAACGCAATCGCTTATGCCTGCGGCCATTGTTAGCGTCACGCGATTGGAAGAAGTATCCAACCATGAAGCGCAATGTAGCATCAGCATATCAGAGAAAATAGCGTTGACTTCACCGCGCCTCACCATTCCTAACCAAGAAATTAGTGTCATCAAAAGCTATGGTGTAGGCCAGTTTGTCCTTTGCAAGAAAGATGGCCTACTTATCCACGAGAGTTTTTTGGCGAAGCTGGGTGCTAAATATTGTTGGATTCTGCCGATATTCTGGCAAGGTGAAATGTGTGCTTTTTTAAGTGTCGCTGACGAAGTGCCAATGCCGCAAGACAGCCCCAACTGGGATGAGATTCGCGAACTGGCTGGCCGCATTGGCATTGCAATTTCGGCGCAAGAGCGTGAGCATAAACTGTTAGCACAGGCGCAATATGACAATTTGACTGGCCTGCCAAACCGCATTTTATTGCAAGATCGTCTGCGTCAAGCTATGGAGCACAGCGACCGTAGCGGCGAGCCTTTTTTGTTGGCATTTATTGATTTAGATCGATTCAAATTTATTAACGATAGCCTTGGTCACAAAACTGGCGATCAATTATTATGCGAGGTTTCTCGGCGGCTTGAGCAAGCAGTGCGTGACACAGATACGGTAGCGCGTTTTGGTGGAGATGAATTTATCGTGATATTGCAAGGTGAAATGGACGATAATTTCAGAATCGGCATACTGCAGCGTTTGATTCAAGCAGTTGAGGCACCGTTTATAATTGGCGACCATCAAACGATTACGACTTGCAGTGTTGGTGTTTCAGTTTATCCAACCGATGCGACAGACGCAGACACACTGTTAAGTAGTGCAGATATTGCGATGTACCGCGCAAAAGAGCTGGGAAAAAATAATTTTCAATTTTTTACGCAATCAATGAATGAAAAAATTGCCAATCATTTGCGCTTAGAAACGAATCTGCGCAAGGCGCTAGAACAAAATGAATTTGTCGTTTATTACCAACCCAAAATTGATTTAAAGTCAAAATTGATTGTAGGTATGGAGGCGCTGATACGTTGGAATAGCCCAGAACTCGGCTTCGTATCTCCTGCAAACTTCATTCCTTTGGCTGAAGAAAGTGGCCTTATCGTGCCGATTGGCCAGTGGGTGCTAAAAACTGCTTGTGAGCAAGCTGTGGCTTGGCAAAAGGCGGGTTACGGTACATTACTTATGTCGGTGAATCTTTCTGCCCGTCAGTTTCAGCAGAAAAGCCTAGTAAACTCTATTGCTGCGATTCTTATAGAAACAGGGCTAGAGGGTAAATGTTTAGAATTAGAGCTGACAGAAAGTCTTGTGATGGGTGAGCTGGAAACTGCTTTAAAAACTTTGCATGAAATCAAGTCGCTTGGCGTACACCTTTCTATCGACGATTTTGGTACGGGTTACTCTAGCCTTTCTTACCTTAAAAAATTGCCAGTGGACACGCTGAAGATTGATAAGTCATTTACCGATGACATCGTATTACATAGTGATATAGCGCCAATTGCTGCCTCAATTATTGCATTGGCAAAAAACCTTAAACTCAAAGTGGTGGCCGAAGGCGTGGAAAGCTACGACCAGGTTAAGTATCTCAGCGCACACGGCTGCGATGAAATACAAGGTTATTATTTCAGCGAGCCTGCCGCTGCTTTATCCATTGAGGACTTGTTGAAAAACAATACCGCATTATCCACACCGTATTTAAAGCTTGTAGAATCGCACTGAGTGCAAAAACCAATTAAAATAATGCCCTGTAAGCCTTATGAATATTGGCTTACAGGGCATTAATTTTTTGTCGAGCTAGGTTAGCTATTTTTTTACTTTAGTTTTCTTGGGTTCGTCTTTCAAAATAAACGTCACCTTCATGTTGACGCGATACTCAGTCACTTTACCGTTGACCACTTTTACACTTTGTTCCTTTACCCATGCACCAGTAATATCGTGCAGCGAATCTGCTGCTTTGGTCACGCCTTGCGCGACTGCATCTTCAAAACTTTTTTTACTGGAAGAAATAATTTCAATCACTTTTGCAACAGACATTGTAAGCTCCTTTTTGCTTTAATTTTTTAAAATGCTTGATGAGTTACTGGTCTAATTATTGACCTAGTTGGCTAATCACAAAGCGCACAAAAGTCAGCATGCTCAATACAAAAATAATGCCAGCAATAACGCCTGCTACCACGGCTTGCTTTAGCGTAATTTTCGAGGTGTCATCCTCGTAGCCTTTTTGTTGACGCACGCCTAGTAAGCTCCACAACACAGCCTTGGCAATGTGAAAAAACGACGCTTTCTTTTTAGCTTGCGCTTGACTGGCTAGTTGGCTCATAAAACTGCTCCTTAAATTGCGACTAGAAAAATTAAACTAAATTGTACACGTTATCTTTTGCGCTTGTCGTTTTCAATCAGCGCGTAGGCGCTGTGGTTATGGATGCTCTCGAAGTTCTCTGATTCCACAGTAAACTTGTCGATGCGTTTTTCGTTATTCAACTGTGTCGCCACATCGCGCACCATGTCTTCGACAAATTTTGGGTTGTCGTATGCGCGCTCGGTCACAAATTTTTCGTCTGGGCGTTTCAGCAAGCCATATAACTCGCACGATGCTTGTTTTTCTACCAAGCTAATAATGTCTTCAATCCAGATAAAGTCGTTAATCAGCGCGGTTACGGTGACATGACTACGTTGGTTGTGCGCGCCGTAATCAGAGATTTTTTTGCTGCATGGGCACAAACTGGTCACAGGCACTAGCACTTTTACCGTGATGTCGAATTGACCATTTTTGATTTCACCAATAAATGTAACATCGTAGTCGAGCAAACTTTTAACGCCAGAAATCGGCGCCGATTTGTTAACAAAATAAGGAAAGCGCATTTCCACATAGCCAGATTCGGCCTCAAGGCGTTTCACCATTTCGCGCAAAATGCTTTCGAATGACTCTATTGAAATCGCGTGCTCATTGACGTTTAAAATCTCAACAAAACGCGACATGTGGGTGCCTTTAAAGTTGTGCGGCAGATGTACATACATGTCAAAAACGGCCACTGTGCTCTGCTCGCCGCCCGTTTTATCTTTTACAACCACGGGGTGACGAATCGATTTAATGCCCACCTTATTAATGTCTAGGTGGCGCACATCTGGCATGCTTTGGGTGTCCTCAATCGGACTTTTAGCGTGATCTGGCAGGGTAGGCTGGTTCATAAATTCGGGCGGTTTCCATAAAATTAAGCGCGACTTTTATATGACTAAAAGTCTACTC
>JAABQZ010000057.1 GCA_011391175.1 Methylophilaceae bacterium
CGAAAATCCTCTAACCATGAATGTGCAGAGCTGTTAATGGCGACAATTATTTTGCTTGAAGACTATGAATTAAAAACTATGGCAAAGGCACCAAATACACCGCAATTGTATTGCACGCTAACCAAGAGAACCGCAAGAGACATGAAGACATGGGCTTTCATGAGGGCTGGTCTACTTGTTTGGACCGGAGGGTAGCCATGATAAAAAAACAATACAAAATAATTTAATATATGATATTTATATATACGTGCAAAAAAAGATGCTCTGCAAGCTAGCATTCATGCGGCTTACAGAGCATACAAAAAGAATGCTAACTACCAGCCGAATCGATGACCGTAACCTAAGCCCCAGCCAAAGCGGCTGCCGTACCAGTGGTGGCCATATCCATAAAAACCACGTCCATAATACCCACCATAATATGGCCACCAATATGGGTCGTAATAACGGCTATTATTCAATGCGCGCTCACGTTGCAATTGCTTTTTCGCCGCCGCTTTTTCTTGCTCGCGCTTGTTCATTTCCTCTGCAATGGCGTTTTGCTTAACCAGCTCGTTGCTTTGCTGAATGTAATCCAGCACCTTTGCATCCACGCCTTGTTTATTCAAATCAAGCACTTGTGTCGAGGTTAACTCATAGCGTGAATTGCTATTTTTAATTTTAGCAATGATATCATCTACACTTTTGCCAGCTTTGCTATCCGCCACAATTTCATCCAAGCTTACCGTAGCCACTGCTGGCGGAATCAATTTTTCCAATTCTTCTGGTGTAATTCGTTCTACTTGGCTAGGCTTAGTCCCATTACTTGCACAACCAGACAATACAAATGCACTTAAAAAAACTAAAAATACTGTTTTCATTGTGAACTCACTTTCTTTAAAGCAGGCGATGCACCTGTAATACTGGCATCAAAATCGTGCCGTTGTGTTTGGTATAAGCCCATCACTTTTTTTACATAACCACGCGTTTCTTTATAAGGCGGCACGCCTTTGTATTTATCCACCGCGCCTTCACCCGCATTGTAGGCGGCCACAGCCAATGTCACATCGCCGCGAAAATATGACAGCAACCAACGCAAATATGCCACGCCACCTTTAATGTTTTGACTAGCATTGTAGGCATTTTTGACATTAAAGCGCTCAGCAGTAGCAGGAATCAGTTGCATCAAACCATGCGCATCAGCAGTAGATTTTGCATTGGTTTTAAAATTGGATTCGGCTGTAATGATAGACAGCACCAACCTTGAATCAACTTTGTACCAAGTAGAAATGGTATCTACTAAATCCAGCACCCAGCGTTTATTTTTTGGCAGCTTGGCCACATAGTCATCTATCGCTTGCGCACCACCATATTGATTTACTGGTGCGCGCTCTGGCGCCACCGCCTCAAGTACGCACTGCGGTGTGTCGTTAGTTTTAATCTCAATGGTTTCTAACATTTTTTGCGCTTCAAAATGTCCATGCTTAGCGGCAATGCCAAACAAATTGGCGGCATAATCGCGGTTGGCAGGCACACCACGCCCAAACGCGTACAACATACCTAAGCGATACAAACCTTCTGCACTACCATAGCGCGAGGCTTCACAATATAAGCTGGCAGCTTTCCATGCCGATTCTGAGTTTTTTTCATCCACAACTAACACGCTTGCGCGCTCCAGCAAATCTTTGATAATCGGTGGCTCATTATCAAAGATTTCCAGCTCGGCTTGCGTGTAGGCATAACTAAGCTGGCTGGTAATAAGCTGAGCGCTTAGCAGCAAACTTAAACCCAAAAAACTACGCTTTAAATTGATAACCGCACCCGCCTATTTAACTGCTTTATCAAAGGTCATTTTCCCCGTCTTGTAATCAATTATGACCGTATCTTTTGCCATAAAATTCCCTGCCAAAATTTCACGCGCCAGCGGGTTTTCAATCTCACTCTGAATGGCCCGCTTGAGCGGCCTTGCACCATACACAGCATCAAAGCCAGCGTTGGCGATTTCATTCAGTGCCGCATCGCTAATCGCCACATCAATCTCCATGGCATGCAAACGTTGGGTCAGCAATTGCAGTTGTATACCCGCAATCAATTTCACGTTTTCTGCATCTAGACTGTGAAAAACGACGACCTCATCAATGCGGTTGACGAACTCTGGCCTAAAGTGTGTTTTCACCTCTCCCATCACCGCCAACTTCACTACTTGGTAATCTTGGTCAGCCATACTTTGTATCATTTGGCTGCCTAAATTGCTGGTCATAATAATCACTGTGTTTTTAAAATCGACAGTGCGCCCTTGGCCGTCCGTTAAACGTCCATCATCCAACACCTGCAACAATACATTAAATACATCGGGGTGCGCTTTTTCAATTTCATCCAGCAAAATGACGGAATACGGCTTGCGACGCACCGCTTCTGTCAGCGCACCACCTTCTTCATACCCCACATACCCTGGCGGCGCGCCTATCATGCGCGATACCGAATGCTTCTCCATGTACTCGCTCATGTCGATGCGGATTAAATGATCCTCTGAATCAAACATAAAGCCAGCCAAGGCCTTACAGAGCTCAGTTTTACCAACGCCAGTAGGCCCTAAGAACAAAAAACTGCCATACGGTTTATTCGGATCACTCAAGCCACTACGGGACCTGCGAATCGCATCCGAAACCAAACGCACCGCTTCATCTTGACCGACGACGCGTTCATGTAATTTGGCTTCCATGCTGAGTAGTTTCGCCCGCTCACCCGTCATCATCTTGCTGACAGGAATACCCGTAGCACGACTCACTACCTCAGCGATTTCATCCGCACCCACTTCAGTGCGCAGCATTTTGTGTTTGGTTTTATTGCCATTCTCGTCAACATTGTTTTCACTATTAGCTGCTTGTTTTAACTGCGCCTCTAGCGCTGGCAATTTTCCATATTGCAGCTCAGACACTTTCTGCCATTCGCCCTTGCGGGTGGCTTCTTCCATTTCAAATTTAATCTTTTCAATCGCCTCTTTAATGTGGGCACTGCCTTGCACTTGCGCTTTTTCAGCTTTCCAAATTTCTTCTAAATCGGCGTACTCTTTCTCCAGCTTGGCAATTTCTTCTTCAATCAACGCAAAGCGTTTTTTGCTGGCTTCGTCTTTTTCACGGCGCACTGCTTCACGCTCAATTTTTAGTTGAATGGTTCTGCGCTCAAGCTTATCCAAACTCTCGGGTTTGCTGTCAATTTCCATCTTGATGCGGCTAGCCGCTTCATCAATCAGGTCAATGGCTTTATCGGGTAAGAAACGGTCTGTAATGTAGCGATGACTCAGTTCGGCCGCGGCTACAATGGCAGGGTCGGTAATCTCTACGCCATGGTGTAACTCGTACCTTTCTTGCAGGCCTCTTAAGATTGCAATCGTCGCTTCAACGGTAGGTTCATCTACCAATACTTTTTGAAAGCGCCGCTCTAACGCAGCATCTTTTTCAATATATTTGCGATATTCATCCAATGTCGTCGCGCCAACGCAATGCAACTCACCTCGCGCCAACGCGGGCTTGAGCATATTGCCTGCGTCCATCGCGCCCTCTGTTTTCCCTGCGCCCACCATGGTATGAATTTCATCAATAAACACGATAGTTTGGCCTTCATCTTGCGCCAACTCTTTCAGCACACTTTTTAAGCGCTCTTCAAAATCTCCACGATACTTAGCACCCGCCAACAGTGCCGCCATATCCAGGCTGAGTACTTTTTTGTTTTTCAAACTCTCTGGCACCTCGCCATTCACAATGCGCTGCGCCAAGCCTTCCACAATTGCAGTTTTACCCACGCCTGGTTCACCAATCAGCACTGGGTTATTTTTAGTACGGCGGCCTAAAATTTGAATGGCGCGGCGTATTTCATCATCACGTCCAATCACAGGGTCCAGCTTGCCTAAACGTGCGCGCTCGGTAAGGTCTAGCGTATATTTTTTAAGCGCTTCGCGATTGCTCTCACCTTCTTGGTCGTTCACAGCAGCATCGCCACGAACCGCAACAATACTGGCTTCCAGAGCACCTTTTGTAAGCCCGTTTTGTTTGATTAATTTAGCCGTTTCACCTTTATCATCCGCCAGCGCCAGCAAAAACATCTCACTGGCGATGTAAGTATCATTACGCTTTTGGGCGAGTTTATCGGTGATATTGAGTAGATTATTGAGGTCACGTGAAATCGCAACCTCACCGCTCATTTCTGAGGATTTCGGTAAATTAGCAATTGCTGCACTTAAGCCGGCTTTAAGTGGGTTGAGTTGAACACCCGCTTTTAATAACAGCGACGCAGTGCCTCCATCTTCTTGATTTAACAACGCTAATAGTAAATGTTGCGGCTCAATGGCGGTGTTATCCGCGCCCAGCGCAAGGCTTTGCGCATCATTAATCGCTTGTTGAAATTTGGTGGTAAGTTTATCAAAACGCATGTTGCCCCTCCTTAAAATATCTTACAGATACTATGGGGCAAAGATATAAATTTTCAATAAGGGCTAACGCATAGGTCGCTTAAGACTTACTTGTTTAACGCAAACACTTGCAGGCCATTGGCTTGTGTATTCCATACTAGATAAACAATGTTCTTGTGTTGCAATAAAAATGGATAATCTGCTTTCTGCTGAGTATCTGCAAGCGCTTTGGCATCGCTCCAGCTTCTACCGCCATCTTCTGAATGCATCCCCAAAATACTGCTTTTGCCCTCTTTTATCTCGCGCCATACTAGCCATACTTTTTCACCGACACTTAATAGCGCGGGGTGACCCGCTTGATTTTTATTATCGCCAAACTTTTTAGCGGGCGAACTTGCCCACGCTACACCATCCATGCGGCTGTAGTACAAACCTGGCTTCTTATCGTTACCATCAAAATACGCTATGTGATAACCCCACCAGCTGGCGCCTTCGCCGCCATTGGCAATCGCTGCACCGTGGTGTGGGCATCCATCAATCACCCAATGCCCAAAAGTAGCACGCTTGGGAGCCGCATGGTTATTGGTCCCCAGGGCAGGTATTTCTGCAATCATATGGTCACGCTCACTGCCCTCAAATACATGCCGCCATAATACAGTCGTCGTACCATCTGGCTTGTTGGTGGTGACAATACGACAGCACTCACAACTACTGTCAGCTAATTTTTGCTCTGGCGCAAAAGTTTTACCTGCATCAGTAGAAACCGCATAATAAATAGCCGCACCATCATATTTTTTTTCTGTCTTTTTGGCGGCTTCCAAATCGCGTTTGTCTATCCAACTCACTGTAATTTTGCCATTAGGCGCAAGGTTGAGCGCATCAAAACGATGCGTAATTTCGGCTCTATCCTGATGCACAATGTAAGGCTTTTCAAAACTTTTTCCAGCATCGACAGAGCGCGCAAACCAAATATAGCCCGTAAAAGGCTTACTAAGTGCTTCTGTCCATGTCAGGTAAATATTGCCATCTGGCGAGATAGCAATTTTTGGTCGCGCCTCACCATCCGCCGCAACTTTTTGCGCAGTTTGATTTACTTTTACTGGCTTAGAAAAAGTTTTGCCTAAATCGCTACTTTTATCTACTTGTACAAAGCCATCGCGCACACTGGCACGCCACAGCTTACCAGCCCCATCTATCGCCACTGAAACTGCTAATTGACTGGTAGCATGCTGGGTATGTGCTTCGTGTGCGAGTAAATTAGCGCTTGCAAGCACCAAAAAAGCAATAAAAAGAGTGTTAAAAAATTTCATGATTAATAATCAAACTTTAGTTGTACATAACCCGTTCTTTGTGGGTAAGGATGAAACACATACGCTTGATAATTGTTAATGTTATCCACGCCAACGCTTGCGGTAAATCTATCTGCAAATTTGTAGTTGGCTTTCACATCTACAATAAAAAACTTACTCGTTCCACCAAACGTACCTGGATTCACATCTGTGTTATCCAGCGTATTATATTGCCGCCCACTATAGCGCGCCGCCACAGTATAAGTGAGATTATTGCCTTGGTGATAAGTTGCGGCCACTTTATATTGCTGTTTAGGGATACGCAAAGGTTTATTGCCATGGGTGGTTGCATCAAGACTATTGCGCAAAATCTCAGCATCGGTAAAGGTGGCGTTGGCTAAAATATCTAAACCGTGTATCGCAACATCCTCCCAAATGGTAGAAAGCTCAATGCCGTTAGTGCGCACATGGTTAACGTTTTGAATGTAGCTACAAATAGCCACAGTACATGTACCAGTGCCAAAAGGGATCGCGCTGCCATTACCCACCGACTGGCTAATCAGTGCATCAAACTTGCTCTCGTGAAATAAACTGGCGCGTACTAATCCATTGGCAAAACGACGCTCCGCAGTCAATTCGCCAGAAATCACTTCTTCTGGTTTTAGGTTGGGGTTATTCTCCACCAAAGAGCCGCCTTGACTCAACTGTTGATACAACTCGCTCACGGTAGGAAAACGGAACGCCTGCCCAGCTGCTGCGCGAAAACCCCAAGCGAGCACTGGCTCAAAACTGAGCGAGAGTTTTGGTGAGAATTTAGTTTCAGATTGCGTTTGATAATTAGCTGTGCTCGTTGCCGTTTGGTTACGACCATCGCTGGCCTCCCAGTGCTCTGTCCTTCCACCAAAAGTAAGCGCCCACTCTGGGTTAATTTGCCATTTATCTTGCGCATACAACGCTTGAGTTTGGGTTTCACCGCGAGAACTTCCAAAGAATGCGCCTTTTTGACCAGTCTTCCAATCCGCAGTGTTATTAGTTTGGCTATGCAGTGTGTAGTGATCAATATGGTAACCAACATCAATCACGTGCTGGTCACCATTGCCATCCACAGGGCGTAATGTCCCGCGTGCATCAAACACTGCCCAACCTGTACCATCTTGGTCAACCACCCGCCCAGCGCGTGTGACATAAGGGTTACCCACCCCAGTTGACTGGCTGTTTTTATCTTTTTGATAATCGTAATCAGAAAGTGTCACTTGCCAATCAAAAAAGCCTTTAGTATTTGATTTAACATCTAAGGCTTGCATCACATGCAAAGCCTCTGCCTCAGAAGGGGTAAAGCCAGCTACGTTGTAAGCAAAGCCACCCAAGTTGACTGCACCATTGTAAACAGCCTGCCCCGCCGCATTTTTAATATAGCTTTCCACATCTACTTTGCTATTTAAATCCCAAAAACCTAAGCTATAAGTGGCCTTCACTTGTGGCGTAATATCATAAGCCAGCTTTACCTTGGCATTGATTTGCTCACTTTTATCAAACCCTGTTGCACCAAACGTCACACGGCCTTTACCTGTTTGATCTCTATCTGCATATGCCCCCGTCACAACTGGCTGGGCACCCGCTACCGTGGTCGATTGTAGCGCATTCGCAAACTGCATCGGCTGACTTTCAGATTCCAGCCTATCTACTGTAAACAAAAAACTTAAATCGTTAATTTTATTGCCGACTGATGCGCTTTCATGGTGACCATTCACCGTTTTATCGGTGCCATACAACTCAAAATTTTGCGCAAATCCCTGTACATTGGCGTGCGCTTCCAGCTTGGTTGGCATACGTGTGTTTAAATTCACCACACCACCAAACGAGTTACCTGCATATAAGGCAGAAAAGGGGCCATATAAAATACTCACGCTTTCAATTTCCTCTGGGCTAACAAAACCCCAGCGCGGCGGAAAACTAAATGAATTACCTAACAAATTAGACAGCAACACACCATCGGCATATAGCATGGTTTGTGCGCTCGATAACGTGCCTGTAGTGCGTGTAGCAATTGGCCCATTGCGGTCGCCAATATAACGCTCACGCACCTGAAAACTCGGCAAATATTTCAGGGTCTGCATCGAAGTAGTCGCATTAACAGTATCTTCAATTTGCTGTTTATTATAAGTCTCCACTGTCGCTGGGTAGCGAATAATGCGGCTATCCAACGCAGGCGCACTTACATTAATTTCGTCTAAGGCAATATCGTCATTGTGTTCCGCATGTGCTAAAAGTGGTAGCGCCGCTAATACAGTAGCTAATAGTGTTTTACTCACAGTTTTATGCATAGTCTTATACATAATTTCCCCAATTCTTTTCATTGTAATTAGCGTTTATGCCGCAAGACTGTATTCAGTGGGTTGTCTATCTGGCACATATTTCACCAGCTCAAACACCTCGCAGCCAAAAAATGCGCATAATTTATCAATGTGGTCTGTAACCGTGCTGTAGCCTTCGTTTTTCATAATTCGGAATAACGTCGTGCGGCTGATACCAGTAGAGAGGGATACTTCGTTGAGTGTGACTTTACGCCCCCAAGCTTTTCTTTTAGCTTTAAGTACGTCTTGAATTTGTATGTAAATCATGGTGTTGACTCCAATTAAACCTTTGCAACCGCATAAATACGGATAGCAAATAAAATGCTGTTCGCAATTAGCGAACCAGCCTTGATATAACCTAGGTTAATTAAAGTGCGGGGGTGCCTGTGCAGGCGGGGGAAGTACTGAAAAGTGTGGTAAAACTTCTTGTTGAATTACTGCAATGCGCTGCGCTTGCGTAGCTAAAATCGCAACAATAGGCGCATGTGGTGCTTGAACAGCCGCATCAGTGCTAGGGTTTGCGCAAAATGGGCAATGCTGCAAATGGTGCTGGATGCCTGCTGGTTTTTTATCTGGGTTGTTTTAAATTCAGTTAATTGCACGGGTAACTCAGTAGCTAATTGTTTACCCTTGGTAGTCAGCACCTGAATGGTAATCTTACTGCCATTTGTGGTACAGACTTCTTGCGCAAAACTGGTATTGTTTGCGGGCGCCAAGGCATGCGATATGCTGGGCACAAACGACGCAAATATAATCGCAAACAACGCGATTTTATGAATAAATCTAAATGTCTTTTTTGAAAATATCATGATTAATAGCGATAATTTAAGTTAATTGCATCTACTAAGTCTTCGATAGTACACCGAGTGGCTTAATGGGTAAAGCCTAGGCTCGGCGTACAAACCAAAAACGTTAACAATAATACTAATAAAACAGAGTCAATCCAACATTAATAGACCGACCAATACCTGGCACTTGCAGACCCTGTGCCACACCTGTACCCATCGTGGCCCCTTGACCTAAATAAGCACCACCAAGTGGGTCAGCATAAAACTTGTCGAAGACATTTTCGACACCTAAGTCTAAACGCGCTTGCTTCCAATCATAGCTGGTATAGAAATTAACCAAACTAAACCCATCCGTTTCAACTTCTCTACGAATACCCTGCACATGATCTTTTGATGCAACTAATTTCACCTCTAAGTGATTTTTCCATGCGCCCAATTGATGTTCTAACCCAAGCTTAGCGTTTAGCGGCATGATGTTATACAAATCATCGTTAGTTTCTGTGTTTTTCCCTCTAATATAGCTCAGCAACCCTACGGCGGTGAAACGACCAAAGCCACCCCTCTCAACGAGTAGTTTTTT
>JAABQZ010000058.1 GCA_011391175.1 Methylophilaceae bacterium
CAGGTGCTTTTCTTACCCAAAATAATTGTCAGCCGCATATTAACGGTGGTGCAAAGAAGGTAGTGCAATCTGCCCCTGGCAAAGACGACACCCCAATGTTTGTGTATGGTGTGAATCATCAAGAATATAATGGTGAGGCCATTATTTCGGCAGCATCATGTACTACCAATGCACTAGCGCCATTAGCCAAGGTGCTACATGATAATTTTGGTATTAAGCGCGGTTTAATGACGACTGTGCACGCGGCAACTGCATCGCAATTGACGGTGGACGGTACTTCTAAAAAGGATTGGCGCGGTGGACGTAGCGTGTTCGAGAACATCATCCCGTCTAGCACAGGTGCGGCTAAGGCGGTTGGCAAAGTCATTCCATCGCTCAACAAAAAACTTACCGGCATGGCGTTGCGTGTGCCTAGTGCTGATGTTTCAGTGGTTGACTTAACCGTAGAGCTGAACACAGAAACCGATTATTCTGCCATATGTGATGCCATGAAATCAGCCTCACAAGGTGCATTAAAAGGTGTCCTGGCCTATACAGATGAAAAGGTGGTTTCAACCGACTTTAGAGGTGACCCCGCTGCGGGCGTGTTTGATGCTGGCGCGGGCATCATGCTAGATAGCACCTTTGTGAAAGTAGTCGGCTGGTATGACAATGAATATGGATATACGTGTAATCTCCTGCGTTTGGTCCAGCATATATCGACAGAATAATCGTAAGACCAGTATGTGGCGTAACGGAGACGTAATATCTGGTATGTTTTATGAGCGCAATAAATTCTAGGAAAATAAAATGCAGTTTATCAAAATGACAGATTTGGATTTGGCGGGTAAACGTGTGTTTATTCGCTCTGACCTTAACGTACCAGTTGCAGATGGAAAAGTGACTTCTGACGCACGCATCACGGCTAGCATGGCAACCATTGAGTATGCGCTAAAAGCTGGCGCAAAAGTGATGGTAACCTCACATTTGGGCCGCCCTGAAGAAGGTGTGTATTCAGAGGAAAATTCGTTGCAGCCTGTGGCCGATGTCATGTCAGCTAAACTTGGAAAAACAGTGCGGCTAGTAAAAAACTGGCTGAGTGATGCCGCACCAGCAGGCAGTATGACCATCCAAAATGGTGAACTCATCTTGCTTGAAAACTGCCGTTTTAATGTGGGTGAAAAGAAAAACAACGATGAGTTAGCCAAAAAATATGCCGCTTTATGCGATGTATTTGTGATGGATGCGTTTGGCACAGCACACCGCGCTGAGGCTAGTACGCATGGGATCGCCAAATATGCACCAGTGGCATGTGCGGGCATCTTGCTCACCGAGGAATTAGAAGCGCTAACCAAAGCATTACTCAACCCAAAACGCCCTATGGTGGCGGTGGTGGGTGGTAGTAAAGTGTCCACCAAATTAAGTGTGCTAGAAAGCCTGTCTGAAAAAGTCGACCAGCTGGTGGTAGGCGGTGGCATTGCCAATACTTTTTTAAAAGCGGCAGGCCATGAAGTAGGTAAATCACTGTACGAAGAAGATTTAGTCCCCACCGCAAAAATGCTCATGGAAAAAATGGCTAAAAGAAACGCCAGCATTCCGATTGCGGTGGATGTGGTATGTGCAAAACAGTTTGCTGCAGATGCCCTAGCCACCAATAAAAGAGCGGCTTCGGTAGCAGCAGACGACATGATTTTTGACATTGGCCCAGAGTCTGCAGCAGAGTTGGTGAAGGTGTTGAAAAATGCTGGCACCATAGTATGGAATGGCCCTGTGGGTGTGTTCGAATTTGACCAGTTTGGTGAAGGCACCAAAACCCTAGCGCATGCCATTGCCGATAGCGAAGCGTTTACTTTGGCAGGTGGAGGTGACACCATTGCTGCGATTCAAAAGTATGGAATTGAAAGTAAAATTAATTACATCTCTACCGCCGGTGGTGCGTTTTTAGAGTTTTTAGAAGGTAAAAAATTGCCTGCTGTGGAAATTTTAGAAAGTCGTGCCAAAGGTTAGCAAGCCCCCACTTTCAATGACTACGTGGAGGGGCAAAAGCCCCTTTTTTGTTTAGGTAAAAAATTAAATGATGCTAAGAAAAACTAAAATTGTTGCAACATTGGGCCCAGCTTCAGCTAGCGAGGAGATGATTGCCCGCATGATAATGGATGGTGTGAATGTTGTACGGTTAAACTTTTCTCATGGAACAGCGCAAGATCATATCGAACGCGCGGAAATAGTGCGGCAAATCGCCGCAAAATTGAACCGCCCTATTGGCGTGTTGTGTGATTTGCAAGGACCAAAAATTCGTATTGGTAAGTTTGAGTCAGGTAAAATCTCGCTTAACTCTGGCGATTTATTTGTATTGAATGCTGATTGTGAATTAGGCGACCAATTTCAAGTGGGCTTAGATTATAAAAGCTTGCCGCAGGAAGTGTCTGTAGGCAATGTGCTGTTGTTAGATGATGGTCGTATCACCATGACGGTAGACCATGTTAAAGGTAATCAAATCCACTGCGTAATACTCGCTGGTGGGACGTTATCAAACAATAAGGGCATTAATTTGCATGGCGGTGGACTTGCAGCGGAGGCACTCACAAAAAAAGACCTGGATGATCTAAAAACCGCTGTCACTCTTGAGGCAGATTACATCGCAATTTCTTTTCCTAAAAATGCTCAGGATATTTTATCCGCCAAAGCGCTGGTAAAAAAAGCAGGAGGCACCGCTAGTATTATCGCTAAAATAGAGCGTGCAGAAGCTATCAATAATTTAGAAGCCATTATTGAAGCGTCAGATGCCATTATGGTGGCACGAGGCGATTTGGGTGTGGAAGTGGGTGATGCAGCTGTGCCAGGCTTGCAGAAACGTATGATACGTATGGCGCGCGCACAAAATAAACTAGTGATTACCGCAACCCAAATGATGGAGTCAATGATTAGCAGCCCAATTCCGACGCGCGCGGAGGTGTCGGACGTAGCGAATGCGGTGCTGGATGGCACCGATGCAGTCATGCTATCAGCAGAGACTGCAAGTGGTCAGTATCCTTTAGAAACGGTGCAGGCGATGCACCGTGTGTGTGTAGAAGCTGAAAAGGAATATGAAGGTCTGCACCCTGTTGAGCATCGGGTAGGTCGTTTGCAACATACGGATGAAGCCACTGCTGCTGCCGCTATTTTTACTTCTCAGCATTTCAAAGTGAAAGCAATTGCGGCATTAACTCAATCTGGTAACGCAGCACAATGGCTATCTCGTGCTGACAGCAGTGTGCCTATTTATGCACTTTCACCTGATAAAGTAGCACGCAGAAAATTAACGCTACACCGCAATGTATTTCCTTTTCCTATTGAGCAGAGTGGCAAAAATCGAGATGAAATATTGTTAGAAATGGAGCAGGTGCTACTTAATAACGGAGCAGTGCAAGCGGGCGATACGGTATTACTTACTTTCGGTGAGCCCATCGGTAGCCCAGGTGGTACCAACACTCTCAAAATCATTAAAATTGGCGAAAATAGACCGACTTTTTAATTTATAAATTAGCACCAAATGAATGCACAATCTATAATTAACGACTTTATTTTAAAAAGTAATCATGAGTCAGCCTTTATTAAAAACTAATATTAAAAGCTTAAAATTAATCCATCAAGGTAAAGTGCGCGATATTTATGCGATTGACGATGCGACTATGCTACTGGTGAGTACAGATAGGCTTTCAGCATTTGATGTGATTTTGCCCACTGGTATTGCCAATAAGGGCGCAATGCTGACGCAAATGGCTAACTTTTGGTTTGAAAAGCTCAAACATATCGTGCCCAATCATCTTACGAATATCGCGCCAGAAAGCGTGGTGGCAGAAGATGAGCAAGCGCAAGTGGCAGGGCGCGCAGTCGTGGTAAAAAAACTAAAAGCATTGCCTATAGAGGCGATTGTGCGTGGCTATTTGGTAGGTAGCGGCTGGAAAGAGTATAAGCAAACTGGCACTGTATGCGGTATTAAATTGCCTGCCGGTTTGCAAGAAGCAGCAAAGCTACCAGCACCCCTATTTACACCATCCTCTAAAGCTGCTGTGGGTGAGCATGACGAAAATATTTGCATTGCGCAAGTGGAAGCCTTGATTGGCAAAGACCTAGCAGCGCAAGTGGCTAAAGTGGCTATACAACTCTACAGTGAGGCTGCTCAATATGCGCTCACTAAGGGTATTATCATTGCCGATACCAAGTTTGAATTTGGACTAGATAACAACGGCACGCTGCATGTGATGGATGAAGTGCTGACACCAGATTCATCGCGCTTTTGGCCAGCGGACACTTACCAAGTAGGCAGCAGTCCGCCTAGTTACGATAAGCAATATGTTCGTGATTGGTTAGAATCTATCCATTGGAACAAGACGCCGCCAGCGCCCCCACTACCAGATAATGTGGCACAACACACATCAGAAAAGTACATGGAAGCTTATGAAAGGCTGACAGGGCATCAATTAGGTAAAAGCTTGCTTACATGAAACTAAGTTGCAAATGAAACTGGGCGATAAACTCAAGCAAATTGCGGCTAAACTCAAGGCTGAGTTTAAGTTTTATCAGCGCCTACAAAAACATCCACAAACGCCTAAACTTGCCAAAGCTTTTCTTTGGTTGGCTGTTGGCTACATATTGATGCCATTCGATTTGATTCCAGATTTTTTACCTATTATTGGTCAACTTGATGAGTTTGTGGTGATTCCATTATTGGTATACTTTGCACTTAAATTAACGCCGCAAGAGATTATTTTGGAATGTAAAGGTGACTCGTAATGATTGAAATTTGGCAGATGATTTTGAATTTTGATGCACATTTACCGCAGTTAGTGGCTATGCATTCGGATTTGGTCTATGTGATTTTATTTATGGTAATTTTTTTACAGATTGGCGTGTTGCCATTTTTCTTTTTGCCTGCAAATCCATTCTTGTTTGTGTGCGGTGCGGTTTGGGCAGCATCGAACCTTAATATATGGCTATTAATACCTGTCCTTATTATTGCAGCAACACTGGGTAATATTACTGGCCACTGGTTAGGGAAATCGATAGGCCAAGCATTTTTTGTCGATTATTTGAAATGGCCAAACCAAGCAGCCCTGGACAAAACACGGGTGTTTTACGACAAGCACGGCCAGAAAGGTTTTCTATTTTGTTTGTTCTTGCCAGTCATTCGCACGGTGGCGCCGTTTTTGGCCGGTGTGACTAATATGCATTTTATAAAATTTGTCTGTTCAGCTTCATTAGGCGCCATAATATGGGTGCTGGTGTGTGTGTTGGCAGGTTATTTTTTTGGAAATATAGCTATCATAAAAAATCATTTAGGCTTGGTAACTTTAATGGGGTTGGCTTTAGTGATTATTGTGGTGACGTTAAAAACACTATTCAATAAATTGAAAAATGCACACTGATTTTTGTGATTTAGGTAAATCTAATCTTTTAAGTAAATCATTACATTTGCAACAATCTAGCAACAAACATATAACAGTCTTGGCTTATAATCTCGTCTTTTCAAACACTGGGCAATATTTATTATGTCACTCAATTTAGTGCCATCAGGCAAAAATCTTCCACACGATTTTAACGTGATTATCGAAATTCCCATGCAGGGCGATCCTGTTAAATACGAAGTGGATAAAGAAAGCGGCGCCATTTTTGTGGATCGCTTCATGGGTACCTCCATGCAATATCCGTGTAACTACGGTTATATTCCACATACCTTGGCTGATGATGGTGATCCAGTGGATGTGTTGGTAATAACGCCAGTGCCTTTGTTGCCAGGCGTTGTCGTGCGTTGTCGTGCGCTGGGTATGTTGCAGATGACAGATGAAGCAGGCGGTGATGCTAAATTACTGGCGGTACCAGTAGAGAAAGTGTGCGGTTTGTACGCCTACCAAAAAACCTATAAAGATGTATCACCTTGGCGCTTAGAAATGATTTCACACTTCTTTGAACACTATAAAGACTTAGACAAAGGTAAGTGGGTTAAAATCGAAGGCTGGGTGGACATTGATGAAGCTCACAAGGAAATTATGGATGGTGTGGCACGTTATAACAATGCAGAAGTGAAACCCGCATTTTAATTTTCGCTCTGATCTCATCAATAATAAAAAAGCCAGCGTAAGCTGGCTTTTTTATTGCTAAATATGAAGATTAAATTAGTGTAATAACGGCACAATGAGTAGTGCCACAATATTAATAATTTTAATCAGTGGGTTCACCGCTGGACCAGCGGTATCTTTGTATGGGTCACCCACGGTGTCACCAGTCACGGCTGCTTTATGTGCATCTGAGCCTTTGCCGCCGTGGTTGCCATCTTCAATATATTTCTTGGCATTATCCCAAGCACCACCACCTGTACACATAGAAATAGCCACGAATAAACCCGTGACAATCGTTCCCATCAGCAAGCCACCAAGTGCAACAGGGCCGAGCAATAAGCCTACTGCAATAGGTACCGCTACTGGTAATAGTGACGGAATCATCATTTCTTTAATAGCTGCTGTGGTCAGCATATCGACTGCTTTGCCGTATTCTGGCTTGGCAGTACCTTCCATAATGCCCTTGATGTCTCGGAACTGGCGACGCACTTCTTCAACCACTGCACCCGCTGCGCGACCCACCGCTTCCATTGCCATCGCAGCAAAAAGGAAAGGAATCAAGCCGCCGATAAACAAACCAATAATGACCATCGGGTCGCTTAGGTCAAACTTAGCCACAATGCCAGCGCCTTCTAGTTTATGGGTGTAATCAGCAAATAAAACTAACGCAGCCAAGCCAGCAGAGCCAATGGCATAGCCCTTGGTCACCGCTTTCGTGGTATTGCCAACCGCATCCAGTGGATCAGTCACGTCGCGTACGCTACTTGGCAATTCTGCCATTTCAGCAATGCCGCCAGCATTATCGGTAATCGGGCCATACGCATCTAATGCCACCACAATGCCCGCCATGCTGAGCATTGAAGTAGCGGCAATTGCAATGCCGTACAAACCACCTAAATGGTATGAGGTCCAGATAGCCAGACATACTGAAAGCACTGGCCAAGCGGTTGATTTCATTGAAATACCAATGCCTGCAATGATGTTAGTTGCATGGCCTGTGGTAGAGGCTTGTGCTACATGTTGAACAGGTGCGTATTGTGTACCTGTGTAATACTCGGTAATCCAAACCAAAGCTGCGGTTAATATCAAGCCAACTGCACAAGAGCCAAATAACTGGTTGGCAGAAATTGCCAAATCGCCTGCCATTAAGCCTTCAGGGAACATTTTCATGGTGACAAAATAGAATGCAATCAGTGATAGCACACCTGCAACTGCCAAGCCTTTGTACAAAGCGGGCATCACGTTTTTCATGCCAGGCGAGGCTTTCACAAAGAAACAGCCAATGATGGAAGCAACAATAGACACCGCACCCAGCATCAGCGGGTAGATGGTGCCGTTAGAACCTACATTCGTAATGAGCAAGCCACCCAGTACCATGGTGGCGATAAGTGTAACCGCGTAAGTCTCGAACAAGTCGGCCGCCATACCTGCACAGTCACCTACGTTATCCCCAACGTTATCGGCAATCACTGCTGGGTTACGCGGGTCATCTTCTGGAATACCCGCTTCTACTTTACCTACTAAGTCTGCACCAACGTCTGCACCTTTAGTAAAAATACCGCCACCTAAACGAGCAAAAATAGAAATGAGGGATGAGCCGAATGCCAAGCCAATAAGCGGGTCAAGATTAGTGGCATTTTCTGCACCCAAGAACCAGTAAAAACCTGCTACACCAAGCAAACCTAAACCTACCACCAGCATACCAGTTACCGCGCCGCCTTTAAAAGCCACATCAAATGCAGGTGCAATGCCATTAGTAGCTGCCTGTGCTGTACGCACGTTGGCTTTCACCGAGACGTTCATCCCAATAAAGCCACATGCACCAGATAATAAGGCGCCAACGACAAAACCGATTGCAGTGGTTGTGCCTAGAAAGTAAGCGACTAAGATCGCTAGCACCACACCCACAATGGCAATGGTTTTGTATTGACGTGCTAAATAAGCTGCAGCGCCTTGTTGAATTGCGCCAGCAATTTCTTGCATACGCGCATTGCCTGCTGGCAAGTTGGTAATCCATTTACTCATTACTACGCCATAAAGCACTGCTAAAACTGCGGCAGCAATGGCGATCATTAGTGCTACTGACATGACTTCTCCCTATCTATATTATTTATAAATCTGAAACTAAAGCTAAGTGAAAAACGACATAAAATGATGTTAAAAAATTGTAAGTTTTTGTAACAAGCAAGCGCATTATGGCACTAATAATGTGTTGCCACAACCACTTAGCGTGTTACATTTTTGCCATGCAATCAGCCAAAAATTGGCGGCTGAAATTAGCCAGCAATGCTGAATGGTTACAATTTTTTTTAGGGATAGACGTTGTAGCAAAACTGCATCACAAGCCAGTTGAATCTAGGCAAAAATTTGATGCTATTTTGTTTTGCTGGCAAGCAGTTTTAATTTCGTCGCTAGTGGCGATTCACCCTTGTTTTTAACCAATAATGTTTGCGCGAATATTTCAAGGCTGTTGGCTGCGTTGTTCGATAGGATGCGCGGCGCTTTAATAATAGTTTTTGGGTGAGATTTCACTTGCACTTTCACCACAATTGCAGTAACTTTACATTCCCTAAATTTTGGGTTGTTTTTTTGCAAATTTTCCAATTGCGTCAATAAGCTAGAGTGGGTTAGCTTGATTTTATTGGCTACAATTGCACTATCTGCGTAAACTGTGAGTACGTTATTATTAAGGCTGCCAACACTACTGGTTTGCGCTAATATCTTAGGCGCAACTGCCTGCCAAAGTTGTTGCAAGTGCTGATGTGCTTGCACATTTTTTGCCAGCACATCTAATTGGCTATTAGCAGCAAATAAAGTATTAATTTTACGCATGACTTATTGTATATAAGGCTGTTGTATATAAATAGTAAATTAAAAATTATGAATATTATTCTATGAATATAATTTTGGTGTCTAACAAAATGGCAAAAGCCAAAAGCCTGTCTGTGATGCAGGCTGGCATGCTGATAGCCGCGCTAGTTTTGGTTCCAGTGCTGTTAACGCTGCTGTTTATTACACCACAAAACAACATTAAGGAGCAGGGCGTAAAAGCGCTATTGCCGCCGCATCTTAAAAGCTCCATTATTTCATCGCAAGTGCATTTAGATGCTTATGCTAAAGAACTAGGCGAGTTGCAAGCGCGCATGATGCGGCTAGATGCCCAAAGCGAGCGCTTGGCCAAAATTGCCGGTGAGAAAGATAAGGCATCTGGCAAAAAGT
>JAABQZ010000059.1 GCA_011391175.1 Methylophilaceae bacterium
ATTTTCACCTGCTTTTAATGTTTGTTCTTTGAAACAAAAGCATTCAATTTTTTTAAAATATAGTGTGGCTAGTTCTGGCGTAATGCTAGGCACAGCTACACCTAATTGACTCGCTTCAGCATTATTTTTTGCGGTGTAACTTGTTAACGTAATCTCACCTGGGTGTACGCGCATACTGGTTTGTTTTGGATGAAAACTCCAACCCAATCCTGGCATAGTGTTGCCAGTAAATATCACGGTAACCCAGCGTGTTTTATCTACTTTTTGAGAGGTATCAAAGGTGGTTGCAGTGCTATCTGCTCTACCATTAAGGCCAAACTCTCTGCACAGCACATCGTAAAGCGGCGCTACAGCAAAGCTAAACATCAAGCCTGCAAATACGATAATACTCAACTTCCAAGCAAGACGCTTATTGATTGACGACAACAATGTCTTTTTCTCACCCGCAGTCATTAACTGTACCCCTTTGATTATTTGAAATAGATGACAAAGACATATAACGCTATTGCTAATATGCCGATAGACCACCCCACCATTAGATTTTTCTTTTTTAATTTCTCATTTGCATGCACTATTTTTTCATTTTGGTTTTTGTCTTGATTCATTTTTTATCCAATTAATTTCTATTCAAAATACCAGTTCTTTGCTTTAATTGCTTTGCCAATAGCTCGCGTTGCTTTCTGGTTAAATAACGACCAATTTCTAATTCTTTACCGTGTGATTGCAAATACAAATGCAATTCTCCGTTAGCTAATTCGTGTTGTACCACTGTCACCCAATAGGGGTTAATAACTTGTCGACTTACACTCTCGCCAACACAACGCTCGACCACCAAACCATCGCCATCTATGCTAATACTTTCGTAATCTGCCTCATGTCGGTTCACATAATAAAAGGCATAAGCAAGCGCAACAATTTCTAACCCTACAAACGGTAGCACTAGCCAAGCCCCTAGAAAGCAAAAAGCAATGCCTATGACACTTGGAATCACCGTGAGCAAAATGACCACTTTCTGCTTGCTTACAGCACTTAAGGCGCTATTGGGTTTAAAGGTGACTTTAAAGCTGTTACAAGCGTCTATCTCAGATACTACCATCATGCCTCCAAGTGACTTATGATTACTTTAGTACGAAATAATTCATCTCAAAAAGCACAAAAACAAACGCCACAAGGCTACCCTTGCGGCGTTAAGTAAGCCTAATGTAAAGCTATAACCAGTACACGAATATGAACAAGAACAACCACACTACGTCCACAAAGTGCCAGTACCAAGCAACCGCCTCAAATCCAAAATGATCATGTGAATTAAAATGGCCTTTCATGACGCGGAACAAAATAATGGCAAGCATTATTGCACCCATCGTGACGTGCAGGCCATGAAAACCTGTCAGCATGTAAAAAGTTGCGCCATAAATACCAGTTTTAATGGTAAAGCCTGCTTCTGCATACTCATGCATTTGAAGATACAAGAAGATTGCGCCCAGTAAAATTGTCAGAGCTAAGCCAACTTTAAGTTGCGTACGTTTGTTCTTCATCAAACCCCAATGCGCCCAAGTTAAAGTCACACCAGAAGTCAACAATATTAAAGTGTTGATTGCAGGCAAACCCCATGGCCCCATCGCTGTGAATGCCTCTGTCAAGCCAGGACCTGATGTCGGCCAACCCGCTACAAAGTCCGGCCAAAGTAACTTAGCATCAGCTAGCCAAGGCACAGACACATTGCGTGCGTAAAACAATGCACCAAAGAAACCAAAGAAGAACATCACTTCTGAGAAAATGAAAAAACCCATACCCCAGCGGAAAGATTTATCAACTTGCTTGTTGTAAAACTTGCTGACGCTTTCACCAATCACTTCTTTAAACCAACCGAACAATAAATATGCTAGCGAAATGATACCAGCAATAAAAATTGGTTTACCCATTGCCACTTTGTTAAGCATCATAGTGAAACCACCAGCTAACAAAAATAATGATATAGAAGATATCAGCGGCCAAAATGATGGGCCTGGCAGAAAGTAACTTTTATTATCTTGACTCATGTTCATCCCTTAATAATCTTATAAATTCGTAAAGTTATTTTACTTGTGGTGGCGTTTCAAAAGTGTGGAATGGTGCTGGAGAAGCAACAGTCCACTCAAGACCATGCGCGCCTTCCCATACTTGGTTGGTTGCTTTCGTGCCACCACGAATACATTTAATTACCACGTACAAGAACAACAACTGGCTAATACCTAGTGCAAATGCGCCTACAGAAGAAATCATATTAAACTCAGCAAACTGTTGTGAGTAATCTGGAATACGACGTGGCATACCAGCTAAACCTGTAAAGTGCATTGGGAAGAATGTCACATTAAAGGCAATTGTCGTTGTCCAAAAGTGCCATTTGCCTAATTTTTCGTCATACATGTGGCCTGTCCATTTAGGTAACCAGTAATAGACGCCACCCATAATTGACATTGCAGCACCAGAGAACAACACATAGTGGAAGTGAGCAACTACATAATAGGTATCTTGTAGCTGAATATCTACTGGCAGAATTGCACATACCAAACCTGTTAAACCACCAATGGTGAACAAGAACACAACAGCTACGGAGAACAGCATTGGTGTTTCAAAGGTCATCGAACCTTTCCACATTGTGGCTAACCAGTTAAACACTTTAACGCCTGTTGGCACAGAAATTAGCATCGTGCTGTACATAAAGAACAATTGACCTGCCACTGGCATGCCAGTTGTAAACATGTGATGCGCCCACACAACGAACGACAACACTGCAATCGCCGCTGTTGCATATACCATCGACGCATAACCAAATAAGGGTTTACGTGCAAAGGTTGGGATAATAGTAGAAAGAATACCGAATGCTGGCAAAATCATAATGTAGACTTCTGGATGACCGAAGAACCAGAACACATGTTGAAACAACACTGGGTCACCACCACCTGCAGCATTAAAGAAAGTTGTACCGAAATGACGGTCAGTAATCAACATAGTAACCGCACCTGCAAGCACAGGCATTGCAGCAATCAACAGATATGCGGTAATTAGCCATGTCCAAACGAACATTGGCATTTTCATTAACGTCATACCAGGAGCACGCATATTAAATATAGTAGTAATAATATTGATAGAGCCTACGATAGAAGACACACCTAAAATATGTATCGCAAATATAGTCATATCTACGGACATACCGCCTTGCACTGACAATGGTGGATACATAGTCCAACCACCTGATGCAGCACCACCTGGCACAAAAAACGATGCCATCAACAAAATTGCTGCTGGTATCAACAACCAGAAGCTCATGTTGTTTAATCGGGGGAAAGCCATATCTGGCGCACCAATCATCAGAGGTACTTGCCAGTTAGCAAGGCCCACAAACGCCGGCATAATCGCGCCAAAAATCATAATTAAACCGTGTAATGTTGTCAGCTGATTAAACACCTCAGGCTGAACAAACTGCAAGCCAGGCTGGAACAACTCAGCACGAATGCCCATCGCCAGCGCGCCAGCAAACATAAACATGGCAAAGCTGAACCATAGGTACATGGTGCCGATATCTTTATGGTTGGTAGATTTTACCCAACGCATAAGCCCAGTAGGATGAGCGTGGCTATCGTGGCCATGATCGTCGTGATGTGCTGCAGTGGTTGTACTCATGTATTTCTCCTAAAACCTAAAGTCAATTTTTAAATTTAATAGTCTATGTATGATTAACGAGCTGCTTTGATTTGTGCTGGCTGCACAACTGGATCAACTGTAGCAGCATTTCCTAGCGCTTGGCGTGTGTAGGTAATCACAGACGCAATTTCAACATCGTTCAACAAAGCTTTCCAAGCTGGCATAACACCTTTACCATTAAGCAAACGGTCAATATGACTATCTGGTAAGTATTTGCCATCTGCACCATATATTGTCCCCAGTGCAATTTTGCTACCTGTTATTGCTGGGAAAGCTGGTGGCAGGCCTGCTCCGTTAGCTTGGTGACACACTGCACAGTTTTTCTCATACACAACTTTGCCCTTAGCTAATAAATCATCTTTAGTCCACTCTTTATCTGCACCAGCGGCACCTGCAGCAGCCTCTTCAGCTTTAGCTATTAACCAGCCGTTGTATTTGTCTTCACTTACCACCTCAACCACAATTGGCATGTAACCATGGGCCTTGCCGCACAGCTCTGCACATTGACCGCGATAAGTTCCTTCTTTTTCTGCTTTAAACCAAACTTCTTTAATAAATCCAGGAATAGCATCCTGTTTTACGCCAAATTCTGGTACCCACCATGCATGAATCACATCAGAAGCAGTTAGAATCAGACGTACTTTTTTGCCCACTGGCACCACCATAGGATTATCAACTTCTAGCAAGTAGTTTTCGCTCTTTTCAGCCTTATTGTCAATTTGATCTTGCGTAGTAGATAAATTACTGATGAACTTAACGTTCTTATCTAAGTAATCATATTCCCATTTCCATTGATACCCAGTAACCTTCACTGTCATGTCAGCTGCACTAGTGTCTTTCATAGCAAAAATGGTTTTTGTTGCTGGCACCGCCATCACAATCAAAATTAATGCCGGAATAATGGTCCAAACTATTTCTAGAGTGTGATGCTCATGGAATTGAGCGGCTTTGTGACCCACTGATTTACGATGCTTATATAATGAGTAGAACATGACAGCGAATACAACCACAAATATCGCCAAACAAACCCAGACGATTAACATGTGTAAATCGTATATCTGTGTAGCAATTTCTGTGACTGGGGCCTTTAAATTTAAACCGTAAGCCGCATGAGCAGTGCTGGCAACCAACGTGAGCGCTGAGCCTAAAATCGTGCCTAGAAAGGAAAAAACTTTCTTATTCATAACTAAATCTACCTTAAATGTGAATAATTAATAATCTAGATAAAGCCAAATTAAATATTATTTAGATGGCTATACTAGTTAAATCTTTGAAATCTTAGCTATTTAATTTTTAAGTGCGCGTAAAGTTTTAACACGCTAAATTGCATGTTGAAAAATAGCATAAAAAATACTTCGCCTCAAGCAAAAGATTACAATTTTGAAACATTTTTGTGCTTATTAAGTTACATTTGCTTTATTTTGGTGCCGGGAGGGGGAATCGAACCCCCACGTTGTCGCCAACGCGGGATTTTGAGTCCCGTGCGTCTACCAATTCCGCCATCCCGGCTTGAGGTATAATTACAACGCCGCCATTATAGCAACATTTTTAGCAATGCGAACTCAAGATTTTGACTTTTATTTACCTGATGCATTAATTGCTCAACACCCCACCCAGCAGCGCAACGCTAGCAGACTACTACATTTAGCAGGTCAAACTGGGCAACTGCAGGATAAACTGTTTGTAGATTTACCTAGCTTTATTAATGCGGGAGACTTATTAATATTTAACGATACGCGCGTCATAAAAGCGCGCTTATTTGGTGCCAAGAGCAGTGGCGGTGCGATTGAAGTATTGGTAGAACGGGTATTAGACGCACATCATGCGCTTGTACACATTCGCGCTTCACGTGCACCAAAGACGGGCACCATATTAAAACTGGCGAATGCTTTTGAAGCTGAGGTGCTTGGGCGTAATGACGATTTATTTCACGTTAAGTTTTTAGGCGAAGTGCCTGCGCTTGATTTGCTGGAACAGTATGGTGCGCTGCCTTTGCCACCTTATATTACACACACAGCCGAGGCGGAGGACGACGAACGCTATCAAACTGTGTATGCCAAACATGCAGGCGCAGTAGCGGCACCTACAGCTGGTTTGCACTTTGATGAGGCGATACTGGAAAAGCTAAAAGCGACCGGTGTCAATATCGCTTACGTCACATTGCATGTGGGTGCTGGTACGTTTCAACCAGTACGGGTAGACAATATTAAAGATCATAAAATGCACAGCGAAATTTATGAGATTTCCACTGAAACGATTGATCTAATTAACACCACCAAAAAAAATGGCGGCAGTATTATTGCCGTGGGCACGACCAGTCTGCGTGCATTAGAAAGTGCCGCACAACATGGCGCTATGAAAGCGGGCTCAAACGAAACCAATATTTTTATTACGCCAGGCTTTCAATTTAAAGTTGTCGATAAATTATTGACTAACTTTCATTTGCCCAAAAGCACGCTACTGATGTTGGTTTCTGCGTTTGCGGGCTTTGATCATATTAAAAATGCCTATGCCCATGCGATTGCACAACAATATCGATTTTTTAGTTACGGCGATGCCATGCTCATCAATAAAGCAAACTAGCGTTATCATTTGAACTTGCCACTAAACACAAGCACTAAGTTAGCGTTAACTTATAATCATCAAATTTACATCTATAGAAATCACCTATTCATGAAACTACTTAAGCAATCAATCTTGAGCGCGCTTTTTGCCAGCAGCATTCTTGGTGCAAATTTACAAGCGGAAGTCCTGCCAGAGGCAGCACTAGGCATTAAATTTGCACTGGCTAAAAAACCCACCACTAGGCCGATGACGGTGGCATACATTCCTGTCTTTAAGCGCTATTACATTGCTGACGGAGGCTTAGCACCTATGGGTTCTGAATTTGAGGCGCCAATCTCAAAATCACTGATTCACGCATATGATGAAACTGGCAAATACCTTAACTCATCTAGGCCTGGCTACGATAACCGCTCTATTTATTTTAATCCCAACACTAGCGCCTTAGAAACCATCACCTATAACGTTTCTAGCGATGTTGGCTTCTCTCCAAATACTGGCATTTATGCCATCAACTTAACCGAAACAGGCGACTTAAAAGACACGTCTGATGAGGTTTCACAATTTAATCCAGCATTTGGCCACGCAGGCACCATGCCAACCTATGATGCAGAGAATAAACGTTATTTTGCCAAGCAGGGTCGTAGCGACAAAGTGTTTATTGTAGACCCTAAACAGCGTGAAAAAGTGGGTGAAATTACGCTAGATTTAGCCCAGGCCGGCGCCGCGCATGACGACGTGAGTGATTTATTTGTGGCCTATACTGGCATCAAAGGTGAAGAGCTCATTCTGCTAGACATCGACCACAAAGCAGCATTGGTATTTGATATCTCTGGAAAGTTTGTTGCCAAAAGTGAGTTGCCTAAAGAGATGAAATTGCGCTCGCAAAATCACTTTAATGGGATTGGTTATGCGAATGAAATGTTATTTGTATACCATGACAGTGAAGGCGAATTTGGTACTTATTACGGCTTTAAAGTTTTAAAATAACAGAGGCTATGGGCGTAAAAAAACCGCACAAGACTTTTATGTCTGATGCGGTTTTTTATTTTGCTGGCTTTATACTGCCTAGCTGCTATTACTTACCTAGCATTCCTGCAACTTTGCCAGAAATCATACCAAAAATTGCCCCTAGTACAGTTGAAACTGCAACTAGCAATACAGGATTGGTCATATCCATTGCCAATGTATTGCCTGCTGTGCCTGCTGTAAGTGCTAAGCCCGCGGTTGCAGCATACCCATATACATTTGCTGGCACGACTGAAAGCAAGCTTTGACCTGCTACTATCACTAAGAAGAACACTGTTACCGCAATGATAACTGGAGCCGCTAAAGCACCCAAACCACCTAGCATACCTGAGCTCACTAGATATAAAGCCACACCCGCAATTACCGCACCATAAATCATGCCTGCGATGGTTTTTTGCAATGCAGCATTATCTGCCCCTGCGGCAAAGTAGCAACCCCATGCAATGAAACCAACCCATACTAACGCCATACTAGCCAAGGGGCCTAATGCTAAAAATGCCCATACACCACCTAAAATTGCGATACTTAACGCCAATGCTGTTAACTTCGACATACTTATTCTCCCTAAAAATGGTAAAACTCTTGTAAAAATAATGTGTTGAGTATTACAGCCAGCAATTTTAGGTTGGCAAAGCTTACGATGAATCAGTGCACAACACCAACTTCAAATAGCTAAACTAAGCGCAGTCTAGCTCCATTTTGGTGCGCTAGGCAAGAGTTTTATGTAGGAGTATTGCTAATTGAGAGATGCTTGAGTTGGCGTTCGAATTACCGGTGAGGTGTAATCCCAATGTTTACGCCATGCACCAAGTACCAAATTGGGATATTGCGGCTTACCTAAACTACCGTTATAACGACCGAGTGCGCGGTACAAATCTCCCCGTTCAATGTCGATATAATGCCTTAATATAGTACAGCCATAACGCAGATTTAATTTTAGGTGGAATAAATTCTGATCTGGTGTACCAATACTTTTTACCCAAAACGGCATCACTTGCATGTAGCCGCGTGCGCCTACGCTTGAAACTGCATATTTTTTAAAAGCACTTTCAACATGTATAAGACCAAGTACCATTTGCGGATCTAAACCTGCACGTGTTGCCTCATAATGCACAGACCTTAAAAATTCCTCACGGTATGCTTGATTAGGCAAACGTTTTTTTAAACGCTCTGACATTTCTGCGAGCCAAGCTTGACCTTCGACATCACTCGCAAATATGAGCTTAGGCGCACCTAAATCGCTAATTGATTTTTGCATCAGCGATTTAACGCTGTTCGACAGTTGCTCTTCTTTTTGATTGCCGGCATGGCATATGGGGGCCGCAAAAATCAAAACAATTAAGCAGATTTTTTGGCAAATTTCGTAACAAGTTTTTTGTAAATTATGTTTAACCATTGATAGCTGACTGAATAAAATTAATTGCATCTGTAACAAGCAAATTTTGTGCCTCTGTTCCGCTTCTAGCCTTATATTCTACCTTACCCTCGGCTAAGCCACGCTCACCTATCACTATTCGATGTGGAATACCTATCAAGTCACTTTCAGCAAACATCACGCCAGGGCGCTCCCCGCGGTCATCCAGCAACACATCCAGCCCTGCTTTTTTGCAATCTGCATAAAGTTTGTCCGCTGTATTTTTTACCAATTCACTCTTATCCATGCCAATCGGACAAATCGCCACCTCAAATGGCGCCATGCTAGGTGGAAAAATAATGCCCTTTTCGTCACTTCCCTGCTCAATTGCGGCACCCACAATGCGTGACACACCAATCCCATAGCAACCCATTTCCATCACTTTTGATTGACCATTTTCATCTAGGTAGGTTGCATTCATGGCTCGCGCGTATTTGCTACGCAACTGGAAAATATGCCCCACTTCGATACCACGACACAAGCTTAATGAACCTTTGCCATCCGGGCTGGCATCTCCATCCACCACATTTCGAATATCGGCCACTTGGCTGGGCTCTGGCAAATCGCGGCCAAAATTTACATGGCTTAAGTGATATTTAG
>JAABQZ010000005.1:0-8174 GCA_011391175.1 Methylophilaceae bacterium
AAATGCACGTCGATAATGCCACCCACGCGTTTAGCCGTTTCTTTAATCGCCTCGCACACTAGCGGGCCAATGGTTAAATTGGGCACATAGTGGTTATCCATCACATCAAAGTGCACAAGGTCTGTACCTGATGTAATCACATCATCAATTTCTTGACCAAGTTTGGCAAAGTTGGCTGATAAAATACTAGGGGCAATTCTGTATGTTTTACTCATGGCTATGTTCCTAATCCGTCATCTAAATTAATGGCTAAAGCGTTATTTTAACGCCATTTTGCTGTTTTTAGAAATCTGCCTTGTTTAACATTAGGCTATTTATTAATAAATACGCACGATAATTCCGCCAACGCACTTTTGCCACTTGTTTATTGACCATGCAACAAATTATCGTTTATTTCTCTAACAACATCAAAGAGTTGGTAAAATAGCCGTATGCAACTTTATACGATTGGTGTAAATCACACCACCGCACCTATTTCTATTCGCGAGAATGTGGCGTTTTCTGATGCCAATTTGCGCCACGCGTTAAGTGATTTAACTGCCAATAATGCGGTGGAAGCAGCCATTTTATCGACCTGCAATCGAACTGAAATTTATGTGCAATCACAACAAGCTGAGCCCATTGTTGGCTGGTTGGCAAGTTATCACAAACTAACCTTGAATCAAGTGCAGCCTTATACCTACACGCTCACGAATCAAGATGCCGTCAAACATGCCTTTCGCGTCGCCAGCGGACTAGACAGCATGGTGTTGGGCGAGCCGCAAATTTTGGGGCAATTTAAGCAGTCGGTCAAAATTGCCCAAGATGCAGGCACATTGGGCACCTTACTGCATAAGCTGTTTCAACGTACGTTTGAAGTGGCGAAAGAAGTGCGGACCAACACTGACATTGGCGGCAGCAGTATCAGCATGGCGGCGGCGGCAGTTAAATTAGCGCAGCGTATTTTTGGCGATATCAGAAATCAACGCGTGTTATTTATTGGCGCTGGCGAAATGATTGCACTGTGCGCAGACCATTTTGCCGCACAAAAACCAAAAAGTATGACGGTAGCCAACCGCAGCATAGAACGTGGTGAAAGTTTGGCCGATAAAATAGGCGCGCAAGCCATTTTGCTACAGGATTTGCCGGCACACTTTGCTGAGTTTGATATTGTCATCACTAGCACTGCCAGCCAGCTACCAATTGTGGGCTTGGGCATGGTAGAGCGCGCAATTAAAGAGCGTCGCCATCGCCCTATTTTTATGGTTGATTTAGCTCTACCACGCGATGTAGAGCCTGAAGTAGCTAATCTAGATGACGTATTTTTATACACGGTGGACGACCTTGCGCAAGTGGTATCAGATGGCATGTTGAACCGCCAAGAGTCTGCGGTTAACGCAGAGTTGATTGTGCAAGCGCGTGTAGAAAGTTTTATGCAATGGCTAAAAAAACGCGATGCTGTGCCCACCATCAAAGCCCTGCGCGACCAAGCAGAAGCGATGCGCCAAGCCGAGTTAGATAAAGCACTTAAGCTGATTCAAAAAGGCGAATCACCTGAAAAAGTGTTGGAAGTATTAAGTACCGCACTCACCAATAAGTTTTTACACGCACCCAGTCATGCACTAAATCTTGCCCATGGCGACGAGCATGCAAAATTAGAGAACACCTTAAAACAGCTTTACCAAATCAAGAATTAGTTTTCACTAAAAGACCATTTTAATCAAAATCATATGAAACCCAGCATGTTAAAAAAGCTCGCCACCTTGAGCGAGCGCCTAGAAGAATTAAACCGCCTGATGAGTAGTGAGGGCGTCACCAATAACATGGATAATTATCGCAAAATTACTCAAGAGCACGCTGAGATTACTCCAATTGTTGAGCAATATCATGTCTTTGAGCAAGCCGAGAAAGACATCGCTGAAGCGCAAAGCATGTTGAGCGACCCTGACATGAAAGAGTTTGCCCAAGAAGAAATTGAGGCAGGGAAAGCTAAGCTGGAAGCGGTGGAAGCGGCACTGCAATTGCTGTTGCTACCCAAAGACCCGAATGACGACAAAAACATCTTTTTAGAAATCCGTGCAGGTACTGGCGGCGACGAATCCGGCTTATTTTGTGGCGATTTATTTAGAATGTATAGCCGTTACGCAGAGCGGCAAAAATGGAAAGTCGAAGTAATGTCGGCCAATGAGTCGGAAGTCGGCGGCTACAAAGAAATCATCGCCAAAATTGAAGGCTATGGTGCGTATTCTAAATTGAAGTTTGAATCTGGCGGTCACCGCGTGCAGCGCGTACCCGACACCGAAACGCAAGGTCGCATTCATACCTCAGCCTGTACAGTCGCCATTTTGCCAGAAGCTGACGAAGTGAGTGATGTGGTCATCAACCCAGCGGATATTCGCATTGACACTTACCGCGCCAGTGGCGCAGGTGGTCAGCACATTAACAAAACCGATTCTGCCGTACGTATTACTCATGCACCGACAGGCATTGTGGTGGAGTGCCAAGAAGGGCGTAGCCAACACGCCAACAAAGCGCAAGCCATGCAAGTATTAGCTGCGCGCATTAAAGCCAAACAAGTAGACGCGCAAAATAGCGCGATTGCTTCTGAGCGCAAAAGCTTGATTGGCAGCGGCGATCGTAGCGAGAGAATTAGAACCTATAACTACCCGCAAGGCCGCATTACCGACCATCGCATCAACCTCACCTTATATAAAATTGACGCGATTACCGAAGGTGATATGGACGAGTTGATTGGTGCGTTGATGGCTGAACATCAAGCTGATTTGCTAGCAAGTTTAGGTGAAGATAATTAATTAAAGTTAAAAAATTAGGGGAATGGATGTGAAATATGCTGTTTATATATATGGTTTACTTTGCGTTTCATCGACTATCGGCCTTGCCATATATTTTGTTTCAATCTTCATGCTGACCTCATTTATTAATCTAGTACCCGTAACCGCTCAAAAAATATTTATATATATATTTATATTCCTCCCCATCCTAGCAGGTCTACTTTATTTTATCCGAGCCATCAAGAAATCAAAAAATAATGGTCTCCCAATAGGCTTTAAGGGCTGGCGGTATACTTTGGCTGGAATTGGTTTTGCCACTTTAATTGTAGGTGTTATACCAACTATATTTATGGTGCTGAACCCTACTCCAGGCAGTGCCTCTGGAGTAGGGCTTGGTATGGGATTAATAGTCTCATTTATGTTGACGCTACCTGCTATGGCTGGCATTAAAGAATAAATTATCAGCTCATAGGCGCATTACGCTTCGCTGATGCGCTCATAAAGTCTAATTAAATGACTAACACTCACTCAATTAAAACCATACTCTTACACGCTACCACACAATTAAAAGCGCAAGATTTTGAAGCTGAAACTGCAAAACTTGAAGCGCAGCTTTTGTTGCAATACGTATTAAATGTAAATCGTGCTTGGTTAATATCCCATCAAAACGATGCTCTGCAGCCCAATATCCATGGGACCTACAGAGCACTAATTGATCGTCGTATAAATGGTGAGCCAATTGCCTATATTTTGGGTGTGAGGGAATTTTACGGATTAAACCTTAAAGTCACGCCTGCTACGCTGATTCCGCGACCCGATACCGAAACATTGGTAGACACCGCCTTAGCTAAAATCCCGCTACAAAAAAACTTAAACATCTGTGACCTTGGCACAGGCTCTGGTGCGATTGCTTTGGCGATTGCCAAACACCGCCCACAAGCTTTTTTATTGGCGCTTGAAGCTTCTCAAGCTGCGCTGGATGTTGCTATTGAGAATGCAAAAAATTTAAAAATATCTAACGTGGATTTTGTGCTGAGTGACTGGTTTTCAGCTTTAAGCCAACAAAATAATACGCAAAAATTTGACCTGATTGTCAGCAACCCACCTTACATTGAAGCTGACGACGACCACTTAAGCCAAGGCGATTTACGCTTTGAACCCATATCTGCGCTCGCCTCAGGGCAAGATGGTTTAGATGATATTCGCAGGATTATCAACCAAGCACCTCAACACCTGAATCCTCATGGCTGGCTGTTACTAGAACATGGCTATAATCAAGCCGAAAAGGCCGCAACATTATTAAAACAAGCTGGGTTTAGTCAGATTAGTCATGCACAAGATTTAGCGGGAATTGATCGCGTGACGCTAGGTTGTATAGCTCAGTAATGGGCTGCATGGCTGAATAAAGACCGTCATAGTATAATTAGACGATGAGTGAAATTTCCAGAAATTCGGTTGGCATAGTCTCTGCGCAAACTGCGCATTTTGACGCACCACTTACCCTAAAAAACGGTGAGATATTGCCGCAATTTGATTTGGTGTATGAGACTTATGGCGAGCTAAATGCCAGTAAAAGCAATGCCGTGCTCATCTGTCATGCTCTATCGGGCAATCACCACGTTGCGGGTAAATACGCCGAAACCGACAAAAATGCAGGTTGGTGGGATAACTTGATTGGTCCAAATAAACCGCTAGACACTAATAAGTTTTTTGTAATTGGCGTAAACAATCTTGCTGGCTGCCACGGCAGTAGCGGCCCTTCGAGCATTAGGCCAAAAAGCAAGAAAACTTACGGCTCCAGTTTTCCTATTGTGACGGTGGAAGATTGGGTGAACTCGCAAGCGCGTTTGTTGGACCATTTAGGCATTGAAACGTTGGCTGCTGTCATCGGTGGCAGCTTAGGTGGCATGCAAGCATTGCAATGGACGATTGCTTATCCAGATAGAATTAAGCATGCCTTGGTCATTGCCAGCGCACCCAATTTAACCGCACAGAACATGGCGTTTAACGAAGTGGCGCGCCAGGCCATTATTACTGACCCAGAATTTTACGACGGTGATTATTACGCACATAACACGGTACCACGCCGCGGCTTGCGCATTGCACGCATGTTGGGGCACATTACCTATTTATCTGACGACGCTATGGGCGAAAAATTTGGCCGTAAGTTAAAAGATAAAATCAAATATAGCTTTGATGTCGAGTTTGAAATGGAATCATACTTGCGCTATCAAGGCGATAAATTTGCTGGCGAGTTCGATGCCAACACTTATTTACGCATGACACGCGCGCTGGATTATTACGACCCTGCTTTGGAACATGGTGGCGATTTAAGCAAAGCATTAAAAAAAGTAAAGGCTGAGTTTTTGGTGGTGAGCTTTACGAGTGATTGGCGCTTTTCACCAGACCGCTCACGTGAAATCGTCAAAGCGCTACTTGATAACGAGTTAACCGTGAGCTATGCGGAAGTGACGGCACTACATGGTCATGATGCGTTTTTGATGCCAGATGCGCATTACCATGCCATTTTACGCGCATATTTACAAAAAGTTGAGGTTTAAAGACTCATATTATGGAAAATAATGTAAATATTACAAATAAAGAGAACAAGTTTCGCCAAGATTTTGCGATTATTGCAGGCTGGGTAGGTTTTGGTAGCAAAGTTCTGGACTTGGGTTGCGGTGATGGCGAACTGCTGACGTACTTGCGCAACTCACTTGAAATAAAAGGTTATGGCGTAGAGAAAGATGATGCAAATTGGCTAACCTGCTTACAAAACGGCACCAATGTCATCCAAATGGACTTGGAAGACGGTTTGTCAGGCTTTGAGGATCAATCATTCGACACTGTTATCCTTTCGCAAACCTTACAAGCCATGCATAACACCGAAGAAATTGTACAAGAAATGCTGCGTGTAGGGCGTGAAGTTATCGTCACTTTCCCTAATTTTGGCTATTGGCGCAACCGCATACAAATTGCCAGTGGTGGCCATATGCCAGTGTCTAAAGACCTGCCATATCAGTGGTACGACACACCCAATGTGCATTTATGCACCATTAACGACTTTGATGAGTTTTGTAATAATTACAAAATTACTGTCATAGAGCGCAAAGTGATTACTGATGGTATTGAGGTGAGTTTTATGCCCAATCTACTGGGTAACTTAGCCATGTATCGTTTAAAAACTGGCCAATAGCACACTTAATTAGTTTTGTTCAGCAGACTAATGGGCTTACGCATCCACCACAGCATGACAATACCCGGCACCGCCATCACCACTGAGAATAAAAAGAAGTTCGACCAGCCCAAGCTCTCAGAAAGCACACCTGCCACTGGGCTGACATAAATTCGGCCAACGGCTGCCAACGCAGAAAGTAGCGCATAATGCGTGGCGCTAAACTGGTTGTTGCATAAACTCATTAGTAAGGCCACAAACGCTGCCGTACCCATGCCACTGGTAATGTTCTCCAAGGCAATGGCGCTCATCAATAACCTATCGATTTGCGTAGGTTCTAACACCGAGACAAATCCTAAGTCAAATGGCAATAATACAAAACTGCCCCATGCGCCCTTACCCAAAATAGCCAGCGCATAAAAGCCAAAGTTAGACAGCAATTGCAATACGCCAAAGCTCATTAAAGCTTGAAATAAACTCAGCCGAATCATCAGCAAGCCAGCCAAAAACGCACCGATGATAGTGAGCCAAATACCAATAATTTTATTGACGATGCCGACTTCAATTTGGCTAAACACCATGCCTTTTAGCAAAAATGGCGTGAACAAGCTGCCAGCAAACGCATCACCTAATTTGTACAAAATAATTAAAATTAAGAAGGCCCAAGCGCCTTGCTGACTAAAATAGCTAGCCAGCGATTGATTAAGCGTAGCAAAACCAGCTTTTTGCGCAGTCTTTAAACCTAGCGGCAGTGCCACCGCTAAACTTGTCATCACATATGCCAGTTGCACCCATTTGTTGGCATCTTGCAAATTAATGCCCGCCAAGTTAAAGCTAAAACGCACCAAATACACACCTACCAGCACGCCCAACAACATAGCCAAGAAGCCGATGAGTTCTTGTTTGGGGCTGCTAGTTAAAGGTTTAACATCACTTTTTACACTGGGCAAAAATAACAACGAAAATATCGCTACGCTTAGCATAATGGTTGCCATCACCGCGTAGACCTTGCCCCAGCTTTGCCATTGTTCCGCCCAAATCAGCGCGATGCCGCCCGAGGCAATCATGCCAATGCGATAACCCAGTACGGACATCGAGGCACCAATGCCGCGCTCATCCGCGCGCAATAAATCGGTGCGGTAGGCATCAATCACAATATCTTGCGAGGCTGATAAAAAGGCAATCAGTAGCGCAATCGCGGCAAACACCCCTGGTTTTAGGGCAAACGAAACGGTGGATAAATAATAAATACTGGCAGCTAGAATTAATTGTGTAAGTACCAGCCAACCGCGCCGGCGTCCAAATAAGGGCAACTCGAAGCGATCCATCAGTGGTGCCCACAAAAATTTAAAGGTGTAAGGCACACCTACCAAGGCCAAAAAACCAATGGTGGCAATGGCGACGCCATCAGTGGTAAGCCACGCCTGCATGGCCTGACCTGTAAGCGCCAGCGGCAAGCCTGAGGCGAAACCTAGCAGCAATATAGCCACTAGCCGATGTATTCTCTGTAATTGTTGCATGTGATTACTTTAATTATTTTAAAGTCACATTCTAACCAAAGCAAAAATCTGCGGTGAAAATATGTCGTAAAAATAATCTGTAAGTATTTAACAAATGCAGCGACTAATAATCACAGTCTAACCACGGAAGCTAATCATGCTGCAACGTAAGGTAATTATATTCGGGTTTAGTTTGCTATTCAGCACATCTGCTATTGCTGCAGAATGCTCTGCTAAAAGCGGCCTAGCTAGCGTGCCATTATTAGAGCTGTATACGAGCGAAGGCTGCAGTAGCTGCCCGCCTGCCGACAAATGGATGAGCGGCATTAAAACTGACAAAGTGACACCACTGGCTTTTCATGTAGATTATTGGGATTACATTGGCTGGAAAGACAAGTTTTCTAAAGCCGAATACAGTGACCGCCAACGTAAAATTGCCGCATTTGGCGGCGCTGGTTTTGTCTATACACCACAATTTGTGATGAATGGGCGCGATTTTAAAGGTTGGGACAATTCCCGCTTAAACCAAAGCATAACGGCCACGCAAAAACTAGCCTCACGTGCTAATTTAAGTTTAGACACAGTGCAAGAAAACGGAAAAATAACGCTTAAAGCCAATGCGCAAACTACCAACCCTGCTGACGCTAAAAATGTGGATGTATTTGTTGCAATTTATGAAAATAAATTGGTCAGCCAAGTAAAGTCAGGTGAGAACAGCGGTCGCGAGTT
>JAABQZ010000005.1:8333-15875 GCA_011391175.1 Methylophilaceae bacterium
TTTGGCGCTGAAATTTTGTGACAGTTAGGTGATTTAAAGATTAAATAATAACAATAATAACAAATACGAATGCCCTGCAGCCGCAAGGGCTGTCCCCGCAGAATATACCAGCTAAAGCTGGTTATTCATGCGTGAAAGCAAATATCCATAAGGCCTGCAGGGCATTTATTTTATATGCGTAACTTAAGCTAGCGCTGTCATTAAGCCTTCGTTTAACCAACCTGCTAAATATTGTGCCGCTTGTATTGTTGCCTCGTTTTCATTGCTATTTTCTTGCAACTTTTCGCATAAATCAGCAAAGCTAGCACCCGCCATCATTTGCTGAATCGCAGCATATTCTGCGTGTTCTAGCGAGCGGTAATGTGAGCTCAAGTCTTTCCGCCACACCACACAAGGTTCGTCAATTTGCGCTATTTTGGGCGGTGCTTCTTCACTATTTAAAGCCTGCCAAACCAGCAACACATTATATTGTGGGTTTAACAATTGCACTGCAGGATGAAATTTAAAGCGCAATTCACCCCAGTTCTCTGGCGGAATATCGGCTAAATCTTGCAAACTTAAAACAGGTGCATCTTCAGCATCAAACGCCAAACTGAGCGCCCATTCAAATTGGGCCATCTCAGCGGCAATGGGGTATTGCGGCAAAGTGCGTTGCAGGTGAACTGCCATTTGATCGCCCACCCAGCGCATATTGCGGTAAGTAGATGGATATTGCTCGATATAACTGAGCGCAGCTTTTTCAAATAAATCATCGCCCAAAAGCGCTTTTAAAATAGGATATGCGCTTGATAAGGCCTCAACAATACGCAGCCTGTAAGCGTCTGCATAAATACCCAAACGCTTCTTTACGCCCACTTTTTTATCATTGATAATTTTTTTTGTGAAAGCGGCGCCTTTTGCGCTATCTAGCAAATAGGCTTGAAAATCACTTTGTAATTGGCTTAAATCCGTCATATTATTAATTTGCATGCTCTGGAAGGCTTGCAGATATTGGCTTGCAGGGCATCTGTTTTTTCTCGGTATTGGTATTCTCGTATTTGGCAGCAATAGTTCTAGCGGTTTGCAATTCTTCAGCCAGCATCTCTAGTTCTGGTATCTTGTCATCACGCTCTATCATGGTTGATACTTGCCCAAAGCGTGCAATCGCATATTCGTATAATTGCCACACAGGATCAATCACAGGCGCATCGTGCGTATCAATAATATAATCACCATGATTATTGTGCCCTGCCAAATGAATTTGCTGAATGCGCTTGGCTGGTACACCATCGATAAAAGCTTTGGCATCAAATTGGTGGTTATAACTGCTGACATAAATATTGTTCACATCCAGCAACAGTCGGCAATCAGCCAACTCAGCAATCTGTGTAATAAATTCCCACTCGGTCATACTGGAATCGATATAACTGGCGTAGCTAGACACGTTTTCTAGCAAAATTTGACGGCCTAGATAATCTTGCACAATTTTTACGCGCTCGGCCACATGTTTCACCGTTTCTTCAGTGTAAGGTAGCGGCAATAAATCGTGCATATTTTGTCCATGTACGCCAGTCCAGCATAAATGGTCTGATATCCAAGCTGGCTCTACTCTATCGGCTAGCTTTTTTAAATCGCGTAAATAGTTGTAATCTACATCTGCGGTAGAGCCAATAGATAAAGACACGCCATGCATCACAACTGGATAATTTTCGCGGATACGGTCAAGATAATTAAGTGGCTTGCCGCCAGGAATCATATAATTTTCAGACAGCGCCTCAAACCAATCAACCTTCAAACTTTCTGGGGGCTGAGTTTCTAAAATGGCATTGTAATGCTCGGCCCGCAGACCTAAACCAAAACCTAGAAATGGGGGTGGTGAAGACATGTTTACTCTACTCATTCACTTTCAATCTCTGTCGTCATGCAGCGTCTTAATTATAAGTTATCTCAACATCATAACGCTAAAAGCAGAACGGGCTAGCGCAACTATCAATAATGCGGCATGCCCGTTTTTTTCAGCATGTTAGCAATAAAACACTTAACCTACATGACCACCTTTAGCAGAACACTCAGCACCAGTTAATGCCAAATGACCAATGCCGGCACATGCGTTTTGACCTTTACAGCTATTTGCTGCCACTTTGCAAGAACCTTGGCCTTTGCAAGCATTTTTGGCTGTTTTACAAGCATTATGACCTTTGCACTCATTACCCGCTGTTTTGCAATCGCTAGTACCTTTGCAAGAATTAACGCCAACGCAGGCTACTGTTGCACTGCCACTTACCGCTGTGCCGCCGCTACTTGCACAGCCTGCTAAAATTAAGGCTGCTGCACCAACAGCCAACATGGCGCCTTTTCCGATTGATGATGTTTGAATAGACATAATAATTCCTTCCTAATTGTTTTAAAAATCTACCGTCTTAAATTAGAAAGGTAGAATGTATTGATACGTGAGGCAGGACAAAATAGATTCTTCGCGCGCCACAATTCTTAGTCGGCACGCAAAAACAATCCTTACAAGAATTTTTAAATTTACGACTGAGGGGGAGTTTTAAAGCGAGAGAACAGTTCTATTCAGTGGCAGCTTCGTTCAACGGCAGTATATTGACGTCAGCATCGGCGTCGAAACCTATTTCATTTGTAGCTTCATCACTAGCTTCGCCATCATTACTAGCAATTTCTTGTGTTAAGTCTAAGTCTTCATCCTCCAGCAGCACAATTTCTGCATCTTCTTTTTCAATCATAGCTTGCAAAGTGTATCGACTTGCTTGCAAGTCATTCATCCATGCACTTTCAAGCGGCTTATCCTGTGTCAGCACACTTTCTACAGAACGCATGTCCCACTCCGCTTTTTCCATAATAGTGCGCGCCACTTCATCGGCTTGGCTAAGTTGCGTTGGTTTCATTTTAGCCATTACCACCTCACTGCCCACCATCGACGTAGCAGTCGAAGCTGCGCTGGTAATCAGCGTAGTGGCAGTACTAGCCTGCGCGGCCGCGCTAGAAGCGCCAATAATAGCTGCTGCTGGAAACAACACGCTCACAAGTGCAGAAATAATAAGTTTAGTAGAAGTATTTGTGGCATGATGGCCTGCCATTACGTGTGCCATTTCACGTGCAATCACAAAACCCAACGCGTCGTCGCTCAACTGTAAATCCTGCACACCGCGCAACACGACAATTTGGCCTTTGTTATTTGAAGCAGTACCAGCCTCCTGCTTCTCTGCCACCGAAAACTGCATGCGCCGAATCACTTTTTCTTGTTCTGGGTAAAGTTTTAAAGCTGCTTTGCTGAGATCACGGCCTATCAAAACAACACGTGCATCAAAAGCAAGGTTTTCATCACACTGAGCTGCTGAACAAGCGCTGGCACTGGCTTTGCTAGCTAAGCGCAGCCGCATGTCAATATCAGAATATACATCGCTAATGCTAGCACCAGAGTTGGTGCTAGCATTAGTGTTTAAAGGCGCTTCTCCAATCAGGGCACCTGCATACGCATTGCTTATTACAATTTGCAACATGGCAAATAATATAAGGGACATGCTTACGGTTTGATTTTTTCGAGAGTTTTTTTGCAAAATTGTTTTATTGATAATGTTACTGATAATCGATAATTAACGGCGCGTGATCACTAAAACGTTCTTGTTTGTAAATGGTTGACTGAAAAGCCTTTTTTTGCATATTTGGCGTTGCAATTTGGTAATCAATGCGCCAACCAACATTTTTTTCATACGCTGCACCACGATTGCTCCACCATGTGTAACAAGCATCGGTAGCATCAGGGTGCAATTGACGGTATACATCCACCCAACCGACACGGCTGAATAAATCACTCAACCAAGCACGCTCTTCGGGTAAAAAACCAGAGTTTTTACGGTTGCCTTTGTAATTCTTCAAATCGATTTCTTGGTGTGCAATATTCCAATCGCCACAAATCACCACCTCACGACCACTGTTAGCCAGCGCATCGAGATGCGGTTGCAGACGCGCCATCACGCTAAACTTAAACGCCTGTCGCTCTTCTCCGCTAGAGCCGCTGGGCAAATACAGCGAAATTACACTTAAATTGCCAAAACGCACTTCAATATAACGCCCTTCGCTGTCGACATCAGCGATTCCAGTACCTACAATTACCGCATCTGGCTTGGCTTTAGTATAAATACCTACACCGCTGTAACCTTTTTTTTCAGCATAATGAAAATAACCATAATAGCCTGCTGGCGCCAGCATTTCAGCGGTCATATCTGCGGCTTGCGCCTTAAGCTCTTGCAGGCACACCACATCGGCCTGCGTAGTTTGCAGCCAAGCAAAAAAACCTTTGTTGGCAGCAGAGCGTATACCATTTAAATTAGCCGTTATAATGCGCATTATTTACTTTCATTTCAAACTATGATGTCTAATGTTAGCCAAGATTTTATTGCTTTCGCCATTGAAAAACAGGTGCTTAAATTTGGCGAATTTAAAACCAAGGCTGGTCGCTTAAGCCCATATTTCTTTAATGCTGGGCTATTTAACGACGGTGTCAGCCTATTAAAATTAGGCGAATTCTACGCCGAAACTATTCAAAAGTCAGGCATCCAGTTCGACATGCTGTATGGGCCAGCTTATAAAGGCATTACGTTAGCGGCCAGCATTGCCATCGCGCTTGCCAAAATTGGTCACAATTACCCTTATGCTTATAACCGAAAAGAAGCCAAAGACCACGGCGAAGGCGGGCTGATTGTAGGCGCGCCGCTACAAGGTCGTGTACTCATCATAGATGACGTCATTTCCGCAGGCACTTCGGTACGCGAATCGATTGATTTAATCGCACAACATGGCGCCAGCGCTTGCGGTGTGGCCATTGCACTGGATAGACAAGAGAAAGGCTTAGGCCAGTTATCTGCCGTACAAGAAGTGCAAGCGAGTTATCATTTACCCGTTTGCAGCATTGCCAATTTAAGCGATTTGTTAGAGTATGCATCAAATCAACAAGATATGGCACACCATTTGCTTAACATTAAATCGTATCGCCAACAATATGGCGTAACTTGATTAGTGGATTAGTTACTATGCAAAAAATAAGTATGTTGATTATTTTTAGCTTGCTGGCAATGTCTAACATGGCCGCTGCTGAAGGAAAGAAAATTGTAAAGTGGGTGGATAGCAAGGGTGTGACGCAATATGGCGATAAGATGCCTGCCAGCGATGCAGGGCGTAATAATTCCGAAATGAATACACAGGGCATGGTGATTAAGAAGAAAATCACCACCAATAAATCGAATGATTTACAAGACCAACAAAAATTGGAGCAGGATCGCAAAGATAAAATTTTGCTAGCCTCTTACACCAAAGCAGAAGAAATTGATCTGGCAAAAGAACGTAATTTAGAATTAGACAAAGCGGCTTTACAAGCGCTAACGCAGCAAAAAATTAACATCACCAATAGAACGGCGCGTAATAACAAACTAGCTGATGGTTTTAAAGCACGCAAAATACCTTTGCCTGCTTATTTAATTAAAGAATTGAAATTGTCTAAAACAGAGACTGCTAATATCGACAAACAAATGGCGCAGCGCAAATTGAGTATGGCAGCCACTGACGCGCGTTATACCGAAGAAAAAGTTCGCTTTGTTGCATTAAAGCAGCCTACGCTACAACCAACGCCACAAGCCAATAATATGGCTGCTACGCTGACCACTCAACCATAATCTGTGGTAACAAGCTAACTAAGTTTTTTCTTTAGAATCTCATTCACTTGTGCAGGATTCGCTTTGCCTTTTGAGGCCTTCATCGCTTGACCCACCAGTGCATTAAACGCTTTTTCTTTACCTGCTTTAAACTCTTCCACCATGGCGGGATTGGCTTTTAAAACCTCATCAATCATCGTTTCAATCGCACCACTGTCAGACTCCTGCTTCAGGCCCTTGGCTGCAATAATCGCATCTACATCATTTTCACCCACCCACAGCGCCTCGAATACTTGCTTCGCTGCATTGTTAGAAATGGTGTTGTCATGCACTCTTCTAAGCAATGCCGCCAGAACCTGCGCAGATACTGGACTCTGAGCCACCGTTTTATCCTCGGCATTTAACTTGGCAGATAGTGCACCCATTATCCAATTTGCGGCGGGCTTAGCATCGCCACCTGCGTGCACTGTTTCTATAAAGTAATCTGCCACATCTCGGCTGGCTGTCAGCGTTGCTGCATCATAACTACTCAAGCCATAATCCGCTTCAAATCGTGCTTTCATCGCCTCTGGCAATTCTGGCATTCTAGCTTGCACGCGCGCTTTATCAGCTGCTGTGACTTCTAGCGGCAATAAATCGGGGTCGGGGAAATATCGGTAATCGTTGGCTTCCTCTTTACTGCGCATGGCGCGCGTTTCACCCGTATCCGGGTTAAACAGCACAGTGGCTTGTTGTATTTTGCCGCCGTCTTCCAGCGTTTCAATTTGCCAGCGCGTTTCGTATTCAATCGCTTGCGTCATAAATTTAAATGAGTTGAGGTTTTTAATCTCGCGGCGCGTACCAAATTTTTCTTGGCCTTTTGGTCGCACCGATACGTTCACATCACACCTAAAACTGCCTTCCTGCATATTGCCGTCACATATATCAATCCACTGCACGAGTTCATGCAATTTTTTGGCGTAAGCCACTGCTTCCGCGGCACTACGCATATCAGGCTCAGTCACAATTTCTAACAAGGGTGTACCTGCACGGTTTAAATCAATGCCACTCATGCCTTCGACTGCACTGCTAGATTTTAAATCATGCACAGACTTACCCGCATCTTCTTCCAAATGCGCACGGGTGATATTAATTACTTTTTCATAGGCTGCATTTTTACCTGACGCTGGCACTTGAATCGTCACTGCGCCCTTGCCCACCACTGGCAACTCAAACTGGCTAATTTGATAGCCTTTTGGCAAATCTGGGTAAAAGTAATTTTTGCGACTAAATACTGAGCGCACTGGAATATCGGCATTAATGGCTAGGCCAAACTTAATAGCACATTCCACTGCTTGCTTGTTTAACACTGGCAACACACCTGGTAACGCAATACTCACCTCATCTGCCTGTGTATTTGGCTCCGCACCGTATTTTATCGATGCACCACTAAAAATTTTAGTGTTGGTTTTTAATTGGGTGTGGGTTTCTAACCCAATGACGACTTCCCATTCCATTATTCAATTCCTTTTGGCATGGCCAGATGCCAATCTGTGACTTGTTGATAAGCATGCGCCACATCCAGCATGCGCGTCTCATCAAAATAATTACCCATCAATTGCAAGCCCACAGGCAAACCATTACTAAAACCTGCTGGGATGCTCATGCCTGGCAAACCCGCTAAATTGGTGGCAATGGTGTACACGTCTTGCAAGTACATCGCGACTGGATCATCGGCTTTTTCACCCGCTTTAAATGCGGTAGAGGGCGCTGTAGGGCCCATGATAATGTCGCATTGCTTAAACGCTTGGGTAAAATCATCGGCAATTAAACGGCGAATCTGTTGTGCTTTCAGGTAATAGGCATCGTAATAGCCTGCACTTAGTACATAGGTGCCAATTAATATGCGGCGCTT
>JAABQZ010000005.1:15885-51369 GCA_011391175.1 Methylophilaceae bacterium
ATTTCATGTACATATCCATTAGGTCGACATACTCTGCTGCGCGGTGGCCATAGCGCACGCCATCATAACGCGATAAGTTAGAACTGGCTTCAGCAGGGGCTAACACGTAATACACAGGAATCGACAACTGGCTATTGGGCAGTGAAATTTCCACTGTTTCTGCGCCCAGCTTTTTGTATTCATTTATCGCTGCCTGCACAACCGTTCCGACATTGGCGTCCAGGCCATCAGCAAAGTATTCTTTTGGTAAGCCGATACGCATACCTTTTAACGGCTGTGCACCCTGCATACTTGCTAAGCCGCGAGTGTAATCCTCTTTGGGACGATTCAAACTGGTGGAATCACGCTCATCAAATCCTGCCATTACGTTCATCATGAGCGCGCAATCTTCTGCGCTTTTGGCCATCGGGCCTGCTTGGTCAAGGCTGGAAGCAAACGCAATCATGCCGTAACGCGACACTAAACCATAAGTAGGTTTTAAACCTGTAAAACCGCACAAACTTGCTGGCTGACGAATTGAGCCACCAGTATCAGTGCCAGTTGCTGCCGCGCACAACCTAGCAGCAACTGCCGCAGCACTGCCGCCGCTGCTGCCACCTGGTACGCGGTCAAAATCCCACGGATTTTTAACGCCGCCAAAATAACTGGTTTCGTTAGATGAACCCATGGCAAATTCATCCATATTGGTTTTGCCCAGATTCACCGCACCTGCTGCATCAAATTGGGAAATCACATGCGCATCGTATGGCGCAACAAAATTAGCCAGCATTTTCGAGCCACAGGTAGTTTGCCAGCCCTTTGCGCAAAAAATATCTTTTTGCGCAAATGGGATTCCTGTCAGCGGCTCTGCTGTACCGTTAGCAATTTTTACATCGGCAGCCTTAGCTTGTGCGATAGTTTTATCATTATCTAGTGCGATATAAGCATTAATGCTGGGGTTATATTTTGCGATGCGATCTAGAAACGTTTGTGTCATTTCTACGCTGGAAATTTGCTTGCTAGCCAACATGTGACCAAGCTGTTTTAAACTGTTGTTAATCATATTACTTTTCTATTCAATCACTTGTGGCACTAAATATAAACCGCCATCTATAGCTTTTTCCACCGACCCGTTACCAATTTTAGGTGCATTAGCTTGAAATGCCTCACGCATATTAGTTTGGGTCACCACGTCTTCACGCAATCTTTGTACCACATCTTGCGAGTGGGACATTGGTGTAATGCCAGCAGTGTTCACCGCCTGCATTTGCTCGATTAGGTCTAGAATTCCTGTGAGTTTGGTGAGCGTTTGAGCGGCCTCTTGCTCACTAATTTCAAGTCGCGCCAAATGTGCAATGCGCTTTATATCGGAGGTGTTGAGTGCCATAAAATAATTTCGGTGATTGTTGGATATTTTTTGTTTGTAACAATATGTAAATGTGACTAAATTTTAGCCACAATACTTAATTTTAGCCACAATATAAGTTATTATACATTGATTTTAAAGCATGGCTTTAGTACCCATAACAAGTCATGTAAACGTTTGTGCAAAGCATAGGATAAAACAATATGTTCGGTTTTATAAATAGTTACTTTTCTAATGATTTAGCCATTGATTTAGGCACTGCTAATACCCTCATTTACGCACGCGGTAGAGGTATTGTTTTAGATGAGCCTTCAGTCGTCGCGATTCGCTTAGAAGGCGGGCCAAACGGTAAAAAAGTTTTACTAGCGGTTGGGGCAGATGCCAAAGGCATGCTAGGACGCGCACCAGCGAATATTCAAGCCATTCGCCCGATGAAAGATGGTGTAATTGCCGACTTCACCATTACCGAGCAAATGCTCAAATACTTCATTCGCAAAGTACACGAGTCACGTTGGTTCTCGCCTAGTCCGCGCATTATTATCTGCGTGCCTGTTGGTTCAACACAAGTTGAGCGCCGCGCCATTAAAGAATCTGCTGAGCGTGCAGGCGCTAAACAAGTATTTCTAATTGAAGAGCCAATGGCAGCAGCGATTGGCGCCGATATGCCAGTGGCAGAAGCCACAGGCAGCATGGTAGTGGATATTGGCGGCGGCACTACTGAAGTCGGCGTGATTTCGCTGGGCGGCATTGTGTATGCCAAAAGTGAGCGCGTAGGTGGTGATAAATTTGACCAAGCGATTATTGATTACATTCGCCGCAATTACGGCATGCAAATTTCTGAGCCTACTGCTGAAGCGATTAAAAAGAAAATTGGTTCTGCATTCCCAGGTAGCGAAGTGTTAGAAATGGAAGTGACTGGCCGTAACTTGGCAGAAGGTTTACCACGTAAATTTACAATTTCCAGCAACGAAATTTTAGAGGCATTAACTGAGCCATTAAATGCCATCGTGGGTGCGGTTAAGTCAGCGCTGGAGCAAACACCGCCTGAGTTGGGTGCAGACATTGCCGAAAAAGGCATGGTACTGACTGGTGGTGGCGCGCTACTCCGAGATTTAGACCGTTTATTGGTAGAAGAAACTGGTTTGCCAGTGATTGTTGCGGAAGACCCACTAACTTGCGTAGCGCGTGGTTGTGGTCGTGCGCTAGAAGAAATGGACAAACTGGGCAACGTGTTTGCACATGAGTAAGCCGCAATTGTTAGCACCAACTTCATTACCTTGGCATGCTTAAAGGCGTTCATCAAAAGCTAGAAGCCCAACAAACCCCTGCTTTTTTCGTCCGTGGCGCAAATGCCTTTCCTCGCATGGTGTTTTTTTGTGCGCTATCCATCATATTTATGGCAGTGGATGCGCGGCTTAATTATCTATCGCACATACGTCAGGGTTTTATTGCCGCACTGCACCCACTAGAGATAGTGGCGAATGCGCCTAGTGAGTGGTATCGCGACATCAAAAAATACTTCTCTGTACATAATGAGCTGGTACAAGAAAACTATGTGCTTAAGCAACAGGCATTTGAACACAAAGTGATGCTACAGCGCTTAAGCACCATTAATGCGGAAAATGCGCATTTGCGCAGCCTACTAAATGGCGATTTGCCGATACAACCTAATGCCATATTAGGTGAGATTTCGCACATGGGGCGTGACCCGTTTACCCGCACTGTAGTGGTAAATCGCGGCAGTCAACATAATGTTAAAGCTGGCCAGGCAGTAGTGGATTCTATAGGCGTTATCGGTCAAGTCACTCGCGTCTATCCATTTACTTCTGAGGTCACCTTAATTACCGACAAAGAGCTGTCGATTCCGATTCAAGTTGAACGCAACCAGCTTCGTGCCATCGCTTTTGGTGAAGGCAATAACACGCTAGATATTCCTTATCTACCCACCAATGTGGATATTAAAGTCGGCGACAAACTAGTCACTTCTGGCATTGATGGAATTTACCCTGCTGGCCTTGCGGTAGCCACGGTCAGCCAAATTTTACAAAACCCAGAATCGCCATTTGCCAAAATTGTTTGCACCCCAGTGGCCGAGGTAACCAATCATTTGCAATTACTATTACTAGCGCTACCTGATGCAAAAGCGACTGCGCCTATTGAAGAAAAAATAACCAAAGATGCAAAAGCGGCTAGAGATAATTTAGAACCTCCAACCAAAGCACCAACTAAGCCCAAGGCTAATACCAATGCGCCACACTAACATAGTGAGCATTTACTTTACGCTACTCATTGCACTGCTGTGCCAGCTATTCCCATGGGTGGGCCAGGGTATCATTTTACGCCCAGACTTCGTGCTGGTGGCGGTGCTATATTGGCTATTACGCGCACCTAACCTGTGTAACGTAGGCACGGCTTGGGTTGCAGGCTTATTGGTAGATTTAGCTACAGGTAGCTTGCTTGGTCAACACGCCTTAAGCTTTACTATCACTGCTTTTATCGCACTGAGTTATCAGCGCAGATTGGTGTTGTTTAATACTTGGCAACTAGCTGGCTATGTGATTGCTTTATTAACCATAGAGCGCGTATTGATGTTGTTATTAAAGTTATTCACGGGCAACGAAAATCCTGGCTGGCATTATTTATGGCCGATTCTCACAAGCCTCATATTATGGCAAATGATGATAGTGATTTTTGGTGGCTTAACGCGACCAAAAACCAAGCAATGACCATATAAACAGCAATGAAATCATCTAGTCGCGAACTTAAAAATTACCAAAACGAGCTACATAATTTTAAATTAAGGCTTGGCGTACTCGGCGTGCTGGTGCTGGTTGGGTTTAGTATATTGGCTTCTCGCTTCTACTTCTTACAAATTAATCGCTACGATTACTACCAAACTTTAGCGGAGAGCAATCGCATATCAGTCGTGCCAATTGCGCCCAATCGCGGCCTGATTACAGATAGAAAAGGTGTAGTCCTAGCCCACAATTTTTTTGTATACACCTTAGAAATCACCCCTTCTAAAGTGGAAAATTTGGATGCGGCCATTGAGGAAATTAAGCAACTGGTAGAAGTCAGTCCTGTTGACTTAAAGCGTTTTAAAAGGCAAAAATCCGAAAGCCGCACCTTTGAAAGCATTCTATTACGCACACATTTAAACGAAGTAGAAGCAGCCAAATTTGCCGTTAACCGCTATCGCTTCCCTGGCGTCGAACTTAAATCTCGCCTATTTAGACATTACCCATTAGGAAAACAGGGTGCGCACATGGTGGGTTATATTGGTAGGATCAACGACAAAGACCTAATTAAACTGGCTGAAACGGATGCACTTTCTAATTACAAAGGTACTGACCATATTGGCAAAAGTGGGATCGAGCAATTTTACGAATCAGCGCTACATGGCACTACTGGCTTTCAGCAAGTAGAAATTGACGCCGATGGCAGAGCGGTGCGCGTGCTATCTAGCGTAGCACCGATTCCTGGCAATAACTTAGTGCTGTCTGCCGATAGTAAATTGCAAGAAATTGCCGAAACCGCGTTTGGTGAGCGTCGTGGTGCACTGGTGGCAATTAAGCCGAGCACGGGAGAAGTGCTAGCATTTGTTAGCATGCCGACGTTTGATTCTAATTTATTTGTGAATGGTATTGATGTTGAAAACTGGAAATTACTGAATGAATCGCTAGATAGGCCGCTGATTAATCGCCCGTTACGCGGCGTGTATCCGCCTGGGTCGACCTTTAAGCCATTTGTGGCACTGGCAGGGTTGGAGGCTGGTAAACGCAAACCGCCTTATAGCATCAGTGATGCTGGTTATTTTACTTTACCCAATAGCCGCCACCGTTACCGCGATTGGAAACCTGGCGGGCATGGCAACGTTGACATGCGTAAAGCAATTACGATTTCGTGCGATACCTTCTTTTATGGTTTAGCTGTAGAGCTTGGCATTGAAAGACTCACTGATTTTGTACGTCATTTTGGCTTTGGCAAAAAAAGTGGCATTGATATCGCAGGTGAAGTCGGCGGATTATTACCCACGCCAGAATGGAAACAGCGACGTTTTAAACAGCCTTGGTATATGGGTGAAACAGTGATTGTCGGTATTGGTCAGGGCTACACCTTAACGACGCCAATGCAACTGGCACAAGCGACTGCAATTTTAGCCAACAAAGGCGTAGCCATGCGCCCCCGCTTAGTCTCTGCCGCAGTAGATGCCAAAACGCTCGTCACTACACCAACACCAGCTATTGTCAGCGATAGAATTACTTTAGATAAAAGCAATGTAGAAATTGTGAACCTAGGCATGATAGACGTGACGCTACCAGGTGGCACCGCCGCCAGTGTGGGCGCCAATGCAGGCTACAGCATCGCTGCAAAAACAGGGACTGCGCAAGTGATTGGCATTAAACAAAATGAAAAATATAATGAAAAACTAGTCAACGAGCGTCACCGTGACCACGCTTTATTTGTGGCTTATGCGCCCGCTGAAGACCCACAAATAGCGCTTGCAGTCATTGTAGAAAACGGGGGTCATGGTGGCTCTGCTGCGGGACCGATTGCGCGAAAAGTGATGGATTACTATTTATTAGGTAAACTGCCAGTTGTAGAAACACCCAAAGCTGAAGCTATTGCCAACCCTAATGGAGTTGAGGGCACTGCGCCTGCCAGTGCAATAATTAACGCGCCAGAAGAAGAGCATTATGATTAATAAATTGCTGCAGGGTCTGTTTAGGCATATCGACTCATTTTTAATGGGTTGCCTGTTATTTACTCTGCTGGTAGGCTTGTTTGTACTGTATAGCGCTTCTGGGCAAAATATAGGCCGTGTCAGCGCCCAACTGATTAATATTACCATTGCACTCCTAGTGCTATGGGTAGCATCCAACATACAGCCGCAGCTACTAGAGCGCATAGCGCCGCCCCTCTACTTGCTCGGTATCTTATTGCTCATAGCGGTAGAAATCTTTGGCCATATTAGTCACGGTGCGCAGAGGTGGCTAGACTTAGGCATTATAAAAATCCAGCCTTCAGAAATTATGCGTATTGCCGTGCCAATGATGCTGGCATGGTTTTTTGCTAAACGGGAATCTAATCCGCGCATCACTGATTTTTTAATTGCCGCCGTCTTGTTGCTTATCCCAGTTGCGTTGATTATGAAACAACCCGATTTAGGCACATCTTTACTCATCAGCGCATCAGGGATTTTTGTGATTTTTTTAGCGGGTTTAAGCTGGAAATTTATCCTTGGTAGCGCCGCATTGCTGGGTGCGCTAACCCCTGTCTTTTGGTCGATGCTGCACGATTATCAGCGCAGGCGCATTGAAATTTTATTCGACCCCACGCAAGATCCGCTTGGCGCGGGCTACCATACCATTCAAGCAACGATTGCATTGGGTTCTGGTGGCACCACAGGCAAAGGCTGGCTCAACGGCACGCAAAGCCAGTTAGATTTTTTGCCTGAGCGCACCACAGATTTTATATTTGCCGTGTTTGGGGAAGAGTTTGGCATGGCTGGCAATTTAATTTTATTGGTATTATTCAGCTTAATTATTGCTCGTGGCTTGGTTATTGCCGCACAGGCTAGGAGTACCTTTACGCGTCTGCTGGCAGGTAGCATTACGCTGACGTTTTTTACTTACTGCTTCGTCAACATCGGCATGGTCAGCGGTATATTACCTGTAGTAGGTGTACCATTGCCGCTAATTAGCTATGGCGGCACTTCGATGGTCACGTTGCTGCTAGGCTTTGGCATTTTAATGAGCATACAAACCCATAAAAAACTGGTTGCATCAGGTTAAAATTAATTAATAAGAGAAAATATAGTGAAAAAATATGCATTAATATTTATATTTTGTTGTGCCTTTTTAGTGGCCTGTGGCGGTAAAAAAGTAGTAAAGCCAGCACCCGCCCCACCAGAAGTAAGTAAGCCCGCACCTTTGCCTGTGCCACCAACCACCTCACCTACGTCACCTACTACCATACCTACAACCTCAGAGCCCACCAAACCTGGAGGTTACTATTTAGATGATGGCCCAGGTGACAACCCACCAAAAAACATTGAAAGCATCCCCAACGCGGTGCCTAAAAAAGAACCACTACATAGCCGCACTAACCGCCCTTATAAAGCCTTGGGGGCCACTTACAAACCTATGACTAGTTACCAACCATATAAGGCGCGTGGCATCGCCTCATGGTATGGAAAGCGTTTTCATGGCAAAAAAACCTCGAATGGTGAAACCTATGATATGTACAGCATGACAGCTGCGCATACCATTTTGCCGTTGCCTAGCTACGTTAAAGTCACTAACCCAGCTAATGGTCGCTGGGTAATTGTACGCGTCAATGATAGAGGGCCATTCAAGCATAGCCGTATTATTGATTTATCGTATGCTGCTGCCTACAAACTAGGCTACACCACTAAGGGCAGTACGCTGGTAGAAGTTGAAGCGATAGACCCTGATAACACAAGTAGCTACCAAAATGTAGAAGCAAAGCCTGAAACACCCACAGTAGCTGAACCTACAACCAGTATAGCTCCCACTGAGCAAACACAAGTTACTGCAAGTGAAAGCACAGGGTTTGTGAATGGCTTTTTTGTGCAAGCTGGTGCATTTAAAAGTGAGGCTAATGCAGATAACTTAATTAACAAGCTACAGGGTTTAGATATAGACCAAAATTCAGGCATTAACAAAGTGTATAATAACGGCTTACATCGCTTAAAGATTGGTCCTTACGACAACAAACAAGCGGCCGATAAAACGGCAGCCGATATTCGTAGACAGCTTAATATCCCTGCAATTACAGTGAATCAATAATACTTAAAACATGCATAAAAAATTTAGATTTTCCCTATTTATTACCCTCTTAATAACGCCATTAATCACTTGGGCTGCACAAGTGGCACCACCACCTGAATTGGCAGTAAAAGCCTACCTATTGCAAGATTTTAATAGCGGCAACGTGATTGCATCACATCAAAAAGATGAGCGCATTGAACCAGCATCATTAACAAAAATTATGACGGCGTACGTGGTGTTTGACGCAATTAAGCAAGGCCATTTAAAACTAGATCAAAACTTACCTGTCAGCGAAAAAGCATGGAAAGCCGAAGGCTCTAAAATGTTTATTGAGCCAAATAAACCAGTCACCGTTGATGAGCTTTTGCATGGCATGATTATTCAATCTGGCAATGATGCATCAATTGCGTTAGCCGAAGGCATTGCGGGCGCTGAAGAACAGTTTGCCGACATGATGAACAAGCAGGGTAAAAAGCTTGGCTTAAGCAACACGCACTTCGTCAATGCCACAGGTTTGCCAGATATTAATCATTACACTACCGCTGGCGACTTAGCCCTGCTGGCCAAAGCTTTAATACGCGACTTTCCGTTGGAATACCGCAGGCTATATTCAGTAAAAGAATATACTTACAACAAAATTACCCAGCCTAATCGCAATCGTTTATTGTGGCTGGACGCGAATGTAGACGGCATGAAAACCGGCCATACTGAAAGTGCGGGTTATTGTTTAATCGCATCTTCTAAGCGCGGCAACACGCGTTTGGTTTCTGTTATTTTAGGTGCGACGAGCGAAGCCATGCGTGCCTCAGAGAGCCAAAAGTTACTCAATTATGGCTTTCAATTTTACGAATCCACTCTGGTGTATAAGCATGCCCAGACGATTAGCACACTACGCATCTATAAAGGCCAAGACAAAACAGTGGCAGCCTCACTTAATAAGGACTATTACTTAACATTGCCAAAAGGTGACTACGCGCGTGTGAAGGCCAGTATGACGAGCCAGCAACCGCTGATTGCACCAATTAAACTAGGCCAAGTGGTTGGGAAAATTACTTTTAGTTTAGATGGTAAAGTGATTAGCGAGCAAAGTTTAGTCGCAAGCAGAGCAGTGGAAGTTGCTGGCTTTTTTGGCAGATTGCTAGACAGCATTAAATTACTCATTCAGTGACCCAGTATGGTAACAGACAAAAAAATTATGGATGACGTAGCCCAAGAAATATTGCAAGAACCGCTCCAAGAAACGCTGATTGAATTTCCATGTGACTTTCCTATAAAAGTAATGGGTGAAACCCATGCAGAATTTACAAGCGAAATTATTAAAGCCATTCAAGGTGTACTGCCTAACTTTGATGCTGGCAGTATTGAGATGCGCGGTAGTTCTGGCGGCAAATACATCAGCCTCACTTGTACGGTATATGTCATCTCAAAACCGCAGTTAGATGATGTTTACCGCACGCTCACGTCTCACCCCATGGTAAAAGTTACGCTGTAATTATTAGCACTTAAATGTCTATCATCACCCGCCAGTTAGGGCTTACTGATTACCAGACCACGCTGCAAGCCATGCAAGCGTTCACCGCTAGCCGTAGCAATCAAACACCTGATGAAATCTGGCTGACAGAGCATGCTGCGGTATACACACTAGGCTTAAACCGCAAAAATGTACGGCTGCCAGAGAATAAAGAGCACGGGCATCATATCCCTGTCGTTTTAGTAGATCGTGGCGGTAAAATTACTTATCACGGACCTGGACAAGCGGTGATTTATTTGCTGGTTGATTTAAAGCGCCGCAACCTGAACGTACGCCAACTGGTCAATCTAATAGAAGCGTCTACCATTGAATTGCTAGCACAATTTAACGTGCCTGCTTTTGCCAAAGCCGATGCACCTGGCGTATATGTACAACAACATGGCAAGGATAAAAAAATTGCTTCTTTAGGTTTGCGCTTAAAAAATAACTACTGTTATCATGGCTTAAGCTTAAATGTAGAGATGGATTTGGCGCCGTTTTCTGCGATTGACCCGTGTGGCTATGTGGGCTTAGAAGTCACACAAATCAAAGAGTTAGGCATTGCCAAAACATGCCAGGAAATAGGTGAGGACTTGCTAAACCGCTTACAAGAAAAATTAGTTTTATGACAAAGACCATCACAACTACACCAAAAAAAATAGCAGGCGTTAAGCAAATTGACGCAGAAAAAACTGCGCGTATTCCTATCAAAATCATCCCGATGCCCATGCTACGGAAGCCCGATTGGATCCGCATGAAAGTACCTGATAGTGCGCGCTTTCAAGAAATTAAAAAAGTATTACGCGATAACAACTTGCACACTGTGTGTGAAGAAGCATCGTGCCCGAATATTGGCGAATGTTTTAGTGGTGGCACAGCCACTTTTATGATTTTGGGCGATATTTGCACAAGGCGTTGCCCTTTTTGCGATGTGGCACACGGCAAACCACTAGCGCCAGATATCGACGAGCCCGCTAACCTAGCCCGCACTATTGCGCAAATGCGCTTAAAATATGTCGTCATCACATCGGTGGACCGTGATGATTTAAAAGACGGTGGCGCGCAACATTTCGTCGACTGTATTCATGCCGTGCGTGAGGCATCCCCCAATATCAAAATAGAAATTTTGGTGCCAGATTTTCGTGGCCGTTTGGAAGTGGCATTACACATTTTAAAAAATGCTCCGCCTGATGTGATGAACCATAATTTAGAAACCGTGCCACGCCTATACAAGCAAGCGCGACCTGGTTCAGATTACCAAAACTCGCTTAACTTGTTAAAAATGTTTGCCGAGATGTACCCGCATATTCCTACTAAATCTGGCTTGATGTTAGGTTTAGGAGAAACTGACGATGAAATATTCGACGTGATGCGAGATTTACGTACTCACAACGTCAGCATGCTAACACTTGGGCAGTATTTGCAACCTAGCGTGCATCATTTGCCAGTCATGCGCTATGTTGAACCCGCTATTTTTGATGAGTTAAAGCAAAATGCTGATGCGATGGGCTTTAATAACGTGGCCAGTGGCCCCATGGTAAGAAGTAGCTATCACGCTGACGCGCAAGCGCACTTAATTTTATAGTTTTGGGTATACAGTCTTACAGGCTAATTATATTGTTTAGGGAAATTCAATGGTTCCACATTTAACCACCGCACTTAACGGCCCATTACTGAGTTTAGAAAAGCGCATGCTAAACGCCATGCCAAAAATTGAACATTGGTTTCGTAGTCAATGGCTGGAATACGCATCCCCATTTTATGCCAGTGTAGATTTACGCAACTCGGGTTTTAAATTGGCGCCTGTCGATACCAACTTGTTTCCAGGTGGTTTTAATAATTTAAATCCAGAATTTTTGACGTTAAGCGTACAAGCGGCGATGGTAGCGGTTGAAAAGATATGCCCAGAAGCGCATCGCTTACTCATCATCCCAGAAAATCACACTCGAAATACCTATTATCTGCGCAACGTGGTCGAATTGGTAACGATTATGAAGGCAGCGGGATTAGATGTGCGCGTAGGTAGCATTTCCCCTGAAATCACAGAGCCCACATCATTGCAAGCCCATGATGGCCAAACACTTTTGTTAGAACCTGTAGTGCGTGAAGGCAACCGCATCAAATTAAAAAACCCAACTCTGGGTGATTTTGATAGCTGTGCAATATTACTTAATAACGATTTATCAGGCGGCATTCCTGATATTTTGCGAAACTTAGAACAAGACTTAATTCCACCACTGCACGCAGGTTGGCACGTTAGAAGAAAATCGCAGCATTTCGATGCATATAATCGCGTGACTGATGAGTTTTCTAAACTTTTAGATATTGATCCGTGGTTGCTTAACCCATATTTTGAAACCTGCGGTGAAATAGATTTTCATGCCCGTACTGGTGAAGATTGCTTAGCTTTAAAAGTAGAGCAGTTACTAGCAAAAATTCAAGCCAAATACACTGAATATGGTGTAACACAAGAACCATTTGTGATTGTAAAAGCCGATGCTGGCACTTATGGCATGGGCATTATGACAGTAAAACACCCTGATGATGTGCGTGATTTAAACCGCAAAGCACGCAATAAAATGTCTGTAGTAAAAGAAGGTTTGCAAGTATCAGAAGTCATTATCCAAGAAGGTGTGTACACTTTTGAGAGCATTAACGATGCAGTGGCAGAGCCTGTGGTGTACATGATGGACCACTTCGTGATTGGCGGCTTTTACCGTGTACATACCGAGCGTGGGATTAATGAGAACTTGAACGCACCTGGCTCCCATTTTGTACCTTTAGCGTTTGAAAAGCCCTGCACCTTGCCCGATTGCACCGATGCACCTGATACGGTACCTAATCGATTTTATGCATACGGCGTTGTCGCTCGCTTGGCCTTACTGGCTGCAGCGATTGAGTTGCAAGAGAACGATCCTTTGAATCAATAAAATAGACATAACTCGTGAAGCTACTTTTCATACTCGACCCGCTGACTAGTTTAAAGACCTATAAAGATACTAGCCTTGCCATAATGCGCGAGGCGGCAGAACGCGGTCACACACTTTATGTGTGTGAGCAGCACGATGTGTTTTTACGTAATGAAATTGCCAAAATTAAAGCTGCGAAATTCCACTTTAGCGATGATAAAAACTCGTTTGAGTTAGAAGAATCTCTAGAGATTTTGCCTACGCATTTTGATGCCATATTCATGCGTAAAGACCCGCCTTTTGATAATGAATATTTATACAGCACCTATTTGCTTGAGTTGGCAGCTCATCAAGGCGCACGCGTCATCAACAACCCTAGTGCAGTACGCGGTTGGAACGAAAAATTATCGATTGCTAGATTCCCTCAATTTGCGCCAGAGTTTTTAGTCACCAGTAACAATGATTTAATACGCGAACTCTTAGCCAAACACCAAGATATTGTAGTGAAGCCGCTTGATGGAATGGGTGGCAGTGGCGTATTCAGGCTCACCGAAAGCGACCCGAACATTGGCGTTATTCTAGAAACTGCCACTCGATTTGGTGCACAAACAGTGATGGCGCAGCGCTATTTGCCGCAAATTTTGCAAGGCGATAAGCGCATTATCATTATTAATGGCGAACCCCTGCCCTATGCGTTAGCGCGAATTCCTAAAGCTGGCGAAACGCGTGGTAACTTGGCCGCGGGCGGCAAGGGTGTGGCACAGCCATTATCACCACGCGATACTGAAATTGCCACAACTGTTGGTAAAGTATTAAAAGAGAATGGCTTATTTTTTGTTGGGCTGGATGTGATTGGTGACTATTTAACTGAAATTAATGTCACTAGCCCCACTGGCATCGTAGAAATTGCCGCACAAACCACCTGCAAACCTGCGCAAATTTTTATGCAGGCACTTGAAAATCTCAGTGCTTAGAAATCCTAGTGCTTGAAAATCCCAGCACTAGAAATTCGAGCACTTTAAATGAATAGTGCGTATTTGCTAGAGTGATTCTACAAGCAGCGTTATAGTAGCGCTTATGCGTTTAATCCTTGTTATTTGTATTATTTTTTTAGCGGCTTGCAGCCCTAAAGAAGCAATATACAATACCCAAAGTTATGTATTTGGCACGCTGGTAGACATCACCATCTACGGTGAAACTGAAGAAAAATCCCGATTAGTTGCAGATGAAATTATCCACGATTTTCAACAACTGCATCATCACTTACATGCTTGGCGCCCGAGCAAACTAAACACACTTAACACTGCTTTTGCCAGTGGTAAAACACCTGTACACGTTGATTCAGTTATTGCCAACATGATTACAGAGGCCTCCGCACTTTCTATTCAATCAAAAGGTGCTTTTAATCCCAGTATTGGCGGGCTTATTGAGGCATGGGGTTTTCACCACGATGAGTTTAAACCGATTAATGTTGATCAAGAAAAAATAAATAATTTGGTAAAAGCCAAGCCGCAAATGTCTGATATCGTGGTTAAAAGTAACAGCGCTTTTAGTAATAACCCTGCTGTAAGGCTTGATTTTGGTGGCTATGCTAAAGGTTACGCATTAGATTTAGCCATCGCCAGCTTGCGCAAACAAAATATAAACAACGCACTCATCAATATTGGTGGCAACATTATTGCATTGGGCAAACATGGCGAAAAGCCTTGGCGTGTGGGCATACAGCACCCACGCAAACCAAGCGCAATCGCCACACTTGATTTACAAAGTGGCTGGGCCATTGGCACTTCTGGCGATTACCAACGATTTTTTGAATTAGCTGGTAAGCGTTATTGCCATATCATCGACCCATCTACCGGCTACCCAGTTCAAGGTGTGCAGGCTGTCACGGTGCTGATTCCACCAAGCGCAAATGCAGGGGTGTTATCTGATGTCAGTTCTAAGCCAATTTTTATTGCCAAGCCACAAGCGCGTATACAGGCAGCAAGTTTGATGGGTGTAGAAAATTTTTTGGTGATTGAATCAGAACAGCATATTTATATAAGCCAAGCATTGACCAAACGCCTGACTTGGTTAGATAAAGATGCAGAAAAATATGCGGTAGAATATGGCACGCAAACTCAACCATAAGCCTTTGCTAGGTGATTGGCTGGTCATTATTGCCAGCGTTGTAGCCATCATTTTTATGTTTCTGCAATTTTGGAGTTTCGAACAAGCCAGCAAACTAAAAATTCGGCAAGGCAATCAAATTATCAGCACTTATGATTTGAATCAAACGCGTGATTTGCGCATTCATGGCGCAGTGGGCGATTCACTGATTAGCATCTCACAAGGCAAAGTCCGCTTCAAGCAATCACCATGTAACAATCAATATTGCGTACATCAAGGCTGGTTAAACCGTGCTGGCCAAGTGGCTATTTGCATTCCTAACCAAATTAGCCTACAACTGATTGGCGCAAAAAGTAGTTATGACTCACTTAACTATTAAAACTAACGCAGAAGATTTCCACATCGCCAAACTCACGGCGCTGGCGATAGGCTTGCACATGATAGAGGCGGTGATTCCCTCGCCATTGCCTGGGGTAAAACCTGGCATTGCCAATATCGTGACTTTATTTGTGCTGTATCAGTACGGATTTGCCACAGCCGCATGGGTTAGCTTATTGCGCGTATTCGCCAGTAGTTTATTGCTTGGGCAATTTTTATCGCCTACTTTTTTACTCAGCTTAAGCGGTGCCTTGCTCAGCTTAGGCGCTTTATGTGTTGCACAGTATTTACCAAAAAAATACTTTAGCGCAATTAGCTTAAGCATTTTAGCGGCATTTGCACACATTGCAGGACAACTTATTATTGTGCGGTTATGGCTTATCCCACATACAGGGATTGTCTATTTAATCCCCATTTTTGCGTTAGCTGCCTTAGTGTTTGGTTTAATCAATGGATTGATTGCTATTAAACTACTAAAAAACAATTAATAAAAAGGCCACAGGTAACTCCTGTGGCCTTTGTTTGCGCTTTTACTGTTGTTCGTCTATAAGCTCTCGCCAGATAACGCGATGGTTTGTAAATCCAGACTGGCTTCCTCCTGTGAAATTAGGCTGCACTGGCGGGAAGCTTGGCGTCGGATTATCTGCCGTCACAATATTTACCACTGGCTTCCCTTTTACATAGAGCACATTAATACCAACAATTGGTGCATTTGTTCTACTTGCAACCACATTGCCCGCCACAGCTGCTCCTGTTCTATAGTCCAAGAAATTCAGCCATCCATATCCTCCTGGTGAACATACGGTGTTTGAAGGAACCGTTGTAGGTAACAACAAAGTACCAAACACAAGCTGAGCAGGTACATTTTGTCGCTCGCCAGAATCAGGGAAATCGATATACCAACCTCTGTCGGTTGTAAAACTTACAGGGTTAGAAGGCGTTTGCATACTCCTAGTCGCTGTAAGCGTATCATTCACCAAGACCTGTTTCACCATTGCAGAAGAGGTACGTGGGTTATCTAATGTTGTAGGAGTAGAGGCAGCATCATCACTTATCGCGTAGATAGTTTGTTGTTGCGTATCTGTAAGGTCGCTTGTACCTAAATAACGCCCAGTACCCACATACAATACTCTTTTGCCGCTAATATCAGCCAACTCAGGCCGAACAGTAATAGGCTGAGGATTACCACTTGGGTCTTTAAGCACAGCCACCTTAAACGGATTAGTAGCAGACTCTGCACTATTAATATCAAAGCGCCAGAGATTACCAAGCAAATCACCTCCATAAACAAAAACTGCCGTATTATTAATTACGCCATCTTCAATATATGCGTTTATCTTAGCTAATCCACTCGGCGTAGTAGCACTACCTACTCCAGTAGAATACTTGCTGATTACAGCACCTGTAGTGGCATTTAACACATACATGTAGCCCACACCCGTATTGTTATACCCCGAAGTGACTAGGGCTACCCATGTGCCATCTGCTTTTTTAGTAATAACAGGGTTGCCATATGAATAACCCATATCACCGTCGTCTGTAGTATCAAACTCCCACAACAGCGTTGGAGTAGTAGGGTTAGTAATATCTAGTGCAAAGTAGCCTTTTCCACCCCCATTTAAACCACCAACAAGAATCGTTCTCCAAACAGCTGTGGTGGCAGAAGTGCAACTCGCAGTACATATGTCGTTTACTACAATGTCACCATTCACATAATATGAGTGTGCACTACCATAGTTATTGCTTGCAAGTTTCCACATATTATCAAGCACCATACTAGGCACATAAGCCCAGCGTTCTTGTCCATTCGTGGCATCAATTGCGTGTATCATGCCATCATTTGCACCAATGTAAACGGTACCCGCACGAGTTGCTTGTGCAGCCTTAAACGAGCTTATTGATGTATTTGGGCCATAACCAGGGTCACTAAAATTGGCTTTGGGGACACCCACATACACCGGTGTTGAATCCACCAAGTCACCTAACGTTGTCTCACGGAAACGATAAATTCTGCTGTCTACAGCGCCGTCTACGTTACTAGCACGGTCTTCGTAGCCTGTATTTCCACGCAAGAAGTTAACTAAAGTTGTACTATTTACTAACAAGCGTTGAGCAGCACTCAAAGTGCTCCACTGGTTCAAATTAGTAGATAAAAATGAGTTTTCAAAATTAGTATTTTTACCAGTCAAAATCAAGTTTGCAGCAGTAAAATTACCAATAGCTCCATTCACATTCATGAGGATATTTCTAGTGTCTGCATCATCAGTCACAAGACTTTGCAGTGTGCCAATGCATGAAGTAGAGATTTCCACTTTACAATCCGTACCATCTAGCACGCCAGGTGACGTACAAGTAGTCGCAGTGGCTCCGGGTGTCACACATTGGTAAACTGTGCTACCACCTACTGTGCTTGCAACTACACTACTTGGTGCCGCACAACTATCTGCGACTACGTTTTCTAAGCACCAATTAGCATCTTCACTTACTTTGCCAGTATCTATATTGACTGTTCTAGCTTCTAAATTACCAATCCATTTCACACTGGTGTAGCTAGCCACATAAGTAAAGTTATCGCCAGATACTGGGTTTAAGGTGCTGGTTGCCGCAGCCGCACCAGCCCCGACTTTGGCTTTAATTGAGCTCAACGCCTCTGTTAACGATGAAGCTAACTGATTTGGATTCTTCGCACTAAAATAGGTGCCTTGGCCATTCACAGCCGCATGCCACAAATCATCAACCGCAGTTTGTGAGTTTGCTGCAGCTACCGGCCAATTGCGTGTACCTTGTTTTAGCTCGTAAAAATCGCCTTCTTCGGCTGTTTTATAGTCCGTGGTATAAGTCAACGACGCGTCCACACCCAAGCCCAGGGTAAACGTAGTCATATGCTGTTTCAAATTATTGTCACTCGGCGTGACAAATACATTATTCTCGCAAACATCACCAGTGGTACCGTTTGGCCTTGTGCCACCTGTACAATTACTTAGTGTAGAGGTCCTCAAGTCAGTATCGTAGTAGTACTTGGCTGCATCTGCCAAACTATTTGAAGTAGCTGTCGTACCCTCGTACATAGGTCTCGGCGTAGTGCCACCATCCACATTTCCTACTGAGCCAGTACCTGCAATATTGACTACATTTGAATCACTGTCCGTATTCCAATAGCCATCGGTTGTTAAAATTGCAAAGTTCTGTTGACAAGAAAACTGTACTGGATCGGCAGTAAAACCAGAAACGGGGTTTTTACCTGCGTATATGCGACCTACTGTTGTTAAAGCGGACCTCAACGGCGTACCACTATTGCCACCAGTGGCAAATAACTTGTCATACCAATTTGCTTTTTGACCTGCGGTATATTGCGCAATAGGTAAGTAATTACTGCTTTGATTACTAATCGTAATAAACCCAACACGGAAGCGCGTATCAATCGATTTAAAGGCAAGGCTAGTAGATGTCTTCATCATTTGCATACGGGTACGGTAGTAGCTATACCAGTTTGCAAAGTTGGTCATTTCTTCATCATAAGTACAACTCGCGGCTGCACAATCTGTTCTGCCCGCTGCCTTATTAAAAGTTAAACCTGGCTCTATATCCACACGTTCAAATGTAGTGACAACAGGTGTGCCTCCAGAAAATTGCGCAATGGTATTTGCAATATCGTAAATTTTAACTGCACCAGCAGCACCGCCACTAGCGTTCACTATTGAGCCAAAACTTGATCCATTTGTTCTGGTGCCCAAAACAATAGCACCATTACCTGCCGCCCCTGCCGCTACAGTAGATGTAATGGTAATAGTTGGCTGGCTGGCGCCATTGGAGCTGGCGGTGTACTCGGGGCTAGACACACAACTGTTGATTCGCGCAACAATTGCATTTGCATGCGCGTTACGTCTAGCACTATTATTTCCGGTAGATGTAGATGAAGCAGTACCACAACCTGCTCCAGCACCACCCATAATCTGAACACCATTAACTGTAATGCCAGCTAATGTAGTCGTACCACTGTTGACGATATCTACTCGAAATGAGCCAACTGCAGCTGTTCCTGTGCCCACAGCCGTTGGTTTTGGAGTAGCTTGCGTAAGCGCAATCGTGCCAGTAAATGCCCCTGGGGCAACTGGGCGAATAGTCACCTCATCGCCAATTACAGTTGCTGTAAAATCAGGATCGGCTCCCGCGGGTACAAAGTCATTAATTGCATCGCGAATATCTCTAGCCAAATCATTTCGTTCTGTAACAGAAGTTGTATTGGTAATAGTTAGCGCTGGGCTTGGTATCAATGGAATAATTCTTATACCATTAATCGTTATATTTGAAATAGTCATGGGAGCAGGCGACACACATGAAGGTAAAGCGCCACTGCCACAACCAACTGTGTCTGGCTTAATTTTAATTTTGCCTACAGTTGAAGTAGAAATGCCTGTCCATAAGGCAAAATCATATTTGGGACTGGTTGTTTCATCGTATTTAGACTTGCAATTTGTGCGCGCAGACGAATTACACCACAATAATTTGGCTGGAAAAGTATGTGTTGCAGTAGGCGTAAGTGAATCTATACAATTAGTAAAATTTTTATTTGTACAATATTTACCGGCAGATACCGTATAGTAAAAGGGATATCCATATGCAGTAGCTGACTGGTTAAACGATAAAGCCTGATTGCCAGAAACAGTACTAGGATAAATATACTGACTATTTTTTTTACACACTAATGGATCATACAAATCAGCAGTAGTAATGCCTGATGTTTTATTACACCATACCTTATCAGGAAAGCCTGATGTGAACCCCGCATTAGGCACTAGACTAGCGTTGCTTGTACTATAAACCCCAAACGCATCTATTGGCACCGCTGTCCAACCTGCAGTATTGGCACTGGTCATGGATGTTCTTGGGCTACCATCCGAATTAACCGCTGGCGTGTAAGTGATATCTGGATTGTAATAGACAGTATTGAAATCTGTTGTGTTATAGGGCGGATCGCCATAGCCACAGCTGCTGCTAAAAGCAGTTACTGTAAGACTGGTACTTGTATTACTTTTACATTTATTAGCATCATTGACGTAATCTGGCATATAGTTCCAGCTCATACTGCCAGAATTGTCCAAGATATACATCAAGTTAGGCAACACATCACCGGTAGTCGCACTCACCAGCGGTGCATCACCAAGATCTGTAAGTGCCGCATTTGCTGAGCCGATAGAAATTGCAAATAGCCCAATATTAAGCATTTGCAAAAATTTGTTTTTAATTGTTGGTGTCATTTTAAGACTCCTGAATATCTAATAAATAGAAATTAATAAATAAAAGCTTGAACGTAGCTAAAAGTATTTTTAGGTCCCGCCACACGCGCAGTGACGCGATATACCACGGCATCCGAGCCGCCTCGATCAGCATCATAACCACCGCCGCCAGAACCGCCACCTTCACTTTTGGCACCTTTGGAGTTTGCAGCAGAGTCACCTGTACCGACTAAACATTTTTCAGCTTTTTGATTATCTGGGACATTTGCTGAGTTACACATGCGCTGAATAATAAATCGTGTTTCATTCTGGCTTAAATCGTAAACGTCGTTAGTTACTACAAACGAATTTGCGCCCCAAGTACTTGAGTCAAACGCTTTTTTAGCTGTGTCGAAAGTAGGGTCAAAGCTCGCAAAATATCCACCAGAATTGGTTTCTAAAGTGGCTGCATTTGCTTTGATATGTTTGTAGGCGCCAGCTATACCACTCTCGGCTGAAAACATGGTTGATTGCCTAAACGCTAAATTACCAGCCACTAGCACGCCGCTATCTACAGAACGTATTAAAGCTGCTGCCGCTAGTGACATGGCGACCAAAGCAACTAAAGCAATAAACAATACCAAGCCTTTTTGCTGTCTGACCAGACGATAGTTTCTTTGCATTTTATGTTTCATCATGTTCTCACCCATGCCTTTCATTTTGCTGATTTATAATTGCGGCGTAGCAGCCAAAATGTTTCTAAGTGGAACAACGACTTCATACACACGATAGCGATAACGATTCCAATCAGCACCTACATCAGTACCTGCTAAATTGACATCGGCACCCCAAGCACACACTCTAGCTGGGCCTGTGGCCGTACCTGTACAAGCCTGACTTACCACATCTCTTTCCAACAAACTATTTCTAGCAACAACAGCAATACGTACCGCCTTAATACGATTTCGATTGGCCACGCTTGGTGCAGCCCAAGTGCCACCTGTAGCATCTCTCCACTCAGCGACAATTTCACTGTTAATCGTTGCAGAAACACCATACTGCGCCTGCAGATTCACAATATCGCTGATGACAGGAATATTGTTTCTTTGCAATTGGTTATCAGCCACATCAAATGTTATTTGCCTGACTTGGCCCAAACACGCCAAACGATCCCCTTGTGCCATGCCACTGTTCGAAAGTACATTAATTTCGTTTGGTGTAGCCTCAAGCGAAGCATTAGTAGTGGCAGCGGTCAATTTTGTGGCAACACATGCTGTGCTTGTCTTAACCTCTTTGGTGACCAAAACCACATCGCCCTCACGACAACCCATATTATTCATTACCCCGATATAATTTGGCGGGGTCACATTCGTAATCTCAGTGGGTAGAGCACCACGTGAGGTTGTACCATAGCGAATAGCAATGCTATCGCCATTAGCGCCATCGGTAATGCTGACCGGGGTAACTAGGGCGTTTAATCCAATTGAGACGTCTGCTGTAGCTGGGTCATTATCCAGATCTAATGCCAAGGTAGACGTAGAATCACACCTGAGCGCAGAAAATACTTCACCGGCCTGAACTTTAACTGCGCCAGCTGCTACTTTTGCTTCATAAGCCGCCAATGAAGCTGCTTGTGCGGTGAGTATTTCCGCCTCTGTTTTACCCGTATAGTCCTCGTAGGTCATCTCATTAGGTAATACATCAATAGTAGGCATCGTGCCGCTCATTAACGGCATACCGTAACCGGCAAACTGTAACTCTCTTTGAATCGAATAAAGCGCAATACTACCGTTGGTTTGCGCATCAGCTATGCCCGTAGTACTGCGTTTAGTACCTTCAAAAGAGGCGAAGGTTTGCATAATGACCACAGCGGCTATCAGTCCGATTACCAGGCCTACCATCAGCTCGATTAGCGAGAAACCTGCCTGATGAAAAGTATTATTTGTCGATTTATTCATGATTATCTCGCAGTAAAGACGGTGGTAACAGCCTCATAGCCATGTTTTTCACCACCAATAGCCTCAGCCTCACCCGCATCTGTGCCTTTAGCTTTCCAAGTCACACGAAAACGTAAGCGACCATCAGACAGCGAGTTCACATACATCTTACCGTTTGGCAGTGTGTCAACATCAAGCGCAATACCTTGGCCAAGCCCATATGGTCTCGTCATCATTTCACCTAAATATTGTTGTACCAGATAAGCAGCCTCAGCCCGATATGCTGCATCAGTGGTATTTTTCATCATTGCGGCTTGTAAGCCAGAGATAGCCAATATACCAAATGAAAATATCACTACTGCGATCAAGGCCTCCAACAAAACAGAGCCCTTTTGTGCACTTATTTTTGGTAATTTTGGTATTGAAGCAAGTTTATTTTTCATCATGCTGTTCTCTAATATTGTTTTACATCTACTCATCAACATCTACGTGGATCAGTAGAAGTAGCGCTAGGATCACACATGCGCACATTGCCACCCGCGCCAACAGTCACACGTAAATTACGGTCTGATCCAGTCAAACTCAAATCAATTTGACTTAGCTGATTCGCAACCGTGGACTTGATGCCCAAATTGGTAAATATTATTTCGCTAGAACCGCCTGGAGTTGGAGTAACCGTTACCGTGGCTGTATCAGCCTCACCATTGCTACGTGTTTCAACTATGCCTCCTGGCAAATCGCTGCAGATGGCTACAGTTACACATTGAACGGTCCAGGCTGAGTTGGCACCAAGTGTAAACTTTACTTGCGTGTTTCGCATAAGCGCCTCAGAGCGTGCTTTTTGTATGCCATTCAATATGGATTCTGTTGCAGTACGCACTTTAGTATTTTGGATCCACGCACTATAGCTAGGCATGGTGATAGCAGCAGTGATACCAATGATTGCCACAACAATCACCATTTCAACCAAGCCAAAGCCGCCGGACTTGGATATATTTCTGCCTGAACTTAGCACGTGCCCGCCTTATTGCGTGTCCAGCAATTTGCATTGGTACCCCAACCTGCTTTAGCTGCTGTGGTAGCCTTAACATTCTGCTCATTAACAGTCATCACAAAACCTGCTGCCTGATTTTTTCCTGTTGCAGTGATGGTGTATGTAGTTGCGGCAACAACACATGCAAAGTTAAAATTGCCGCCAATAGTATCCGCAGCACAAGGAAGACCTGCTCCATCCGAACCTACATAAGTACGATTATCTTGAAAATATTGCTCCATACCGATTCGCTTATTCGCAAGCCCTGATGAAGCCTCAGCCAAACTAGAGGAAGTAATATAGTCTTGATAATTTGGAACGGCAATTGCGGTCAAAATACCAATAATCGCCACCACAATCATCAGCTCTACTAAAGTAAACCCTTTTTGTACTACTCTTAATATATTCATATTGCCTACCCTTTTATAGTTAGTTGCATCTTGCCAAGCTACTTATTACTTTGTCTAGCAGCATCCGATATTCGGATAATTTTACAGAATAAGCGGTCGAAAATTTGCGGTTTCTGTGATCTGTACTATTCAATGCTAAAATAGTGCTTAAATTTTTTGCGAGATTGTGATGCTAAAAACTTTGCATATTTTATTGGCTTGGGCTACTTATGCTTTTATTGTTTCCGCCACGCTACTGGGTTGCGGCACCAAAGGCCCATTGTATATTCCAGAGCAACGTTACCCACAAAAAGAGTCTTCTCAAGAACCAACGCCACAAGACGAGGCCGTAAAGGCTAACCCAGAAGCCAATACTGATGCGGCTTCTCAGCCTACCCCATCAATGTGAATATAGAATTGAAGTGAATTGTGAATGTCTTTGAAATAAAAAATGGCACGCTACATGCCGAAAACGTGGCACTAACGACGATTGCGTCACAATTTAACACGCCTTGTTATGTGTACTCCAAATTGGCGTTAACACAAGCTTTTAGTGATTTTAAGGCAGGCTTAATCGGCAGTAATCACTTGGTATGTTTTGCAGTAAAAGCCAACCCCAACATTGCCATTTTGAACTTATTTGCCAAGCTAGGCGCAGGCTTTGATATTGTATCTGGCGGCGAGCTAGCACGCGTGTTGGCGGCAGACGGTGACCCACAAAAAATCGTATTCTCAGGGGTGGGTAAAACCGCCGATGAAATGCGCGCCGCTTTAAATGCAGGTATTTTTTGCTTCAATGTGGAATCTGCCAGCGAGTTGAAACGCCTGAACGATGTCGCAGGCAGTATGGGTAAAATTGCGCCAGTATCGCTACGCGTCAACCCCAATGTGGATGCTAAAACCCACCCCTATATTTCTACGGGTTTAAAAAATAACAAATTTGGTGTGGCGTTTGAGGATGCACTTACCGTGTACGAACAGGCCGCTGCCATGCCGAATATTGCGGTGCATGGCGTGGATTGCCACATTGGCTCACAAATTACCGAGCTTGCGCCATTTATAGAGGCATTGGATTTAATTTTAGGTTTGGTGGACGCGCTGGAAACAAAAGGCATACATATTGGCCACATTGATGTAGGTGGTGGTATTGGTATTACCTATGCAGATGAAACGCCACCAGAGTTTGCCAATTACGCCAAAGCCATTTTGGCTAAACTTGCCAATAGAAATGTCAAACTTTTATTTGAGCCAGGTCGTGCGCTGGTGGGAAACGCGGGTGTATTGCTGACAAAAGTAGAGTACATTAAACCTGCTGAAGCCAAAAACTTTGCCATTGTAGACGCCGCCATGAACGACCTGATGCGACCTGCTTTATATGACGCTTATCACAATATTGCAGCTGTAGAACCGCGTACTGGCACAACAACCAGTTATGAGATCGTTGGACCCGTGTGCGAAAGCGGCGATTTCTTAGGGCATGATAGAAATTTAAATCTGCAAGAAGGGGATTTACTGGCGATTATGTCGGCTGGCGCTTATGGCATGAGCATGGCCAGCAACTATAATACGCGTGCCCGAGCGGCCGAAGTAATTGTGGATGGTGACAAGGTTTTTGTGGTGCGCCAGCGCGAAAAAATTGCTGATTTATTTGCATTGGAAAACTGCCTAGATTAAGCCATATTATTTATGTTGCACGCAAACTTAAGTCAGTGTAAATTGTGGTTTCAGCGTTGGATGCGCCAGCAACTGAGTAATTGTGATTTACTATAACTATACTAAACTTAGGGAGAATATAAATGCATAAATTTTTATTGGCTTTAATGATGTTGTTTGTTGTGGGATGTGCTTCTAAACCTATTGTTACTACCACACCATTTACAGCTGCAGATATTGGTGACAGCAGTCCATTAGAAGAAGTGGCTGCGGTTGATGATGAGGCTGTTGAAGATTTACCTGATATGGTGCCATCAGAAAGTTAGTTTTTTGCCGTAAAACAAAAAAGCGAAGTTTAAACTTCGCTTTTTTTACGTCCTTCATTTTGAATCTATAGTTTCTATCTAATCAAAAATTACCGTCTTGTTCGCATATAATAAAATGCGATTTTCTATGTGCCAGCGCACCGCTTTACTCAACACAATGCGCTCCAAATCTCGGCCTTTCTGAATCAAATCTTCCACTTGATCACGGTGTGAAATTCTATCAATATCTTGCTCAATAATTGGGCCTTCGTCTAACACCTCTGTCACATAATGGCCAGTAGCGCCGATAAGCTTAACGCCACGCTCAAACGCTCTGTGATAAGGCCGCGCGCCAATAAAAGCAGGTAGGAATGAGTGGTGAATGTTAATAATACGCTGCGGATAACGCGCTACAAAATCGGGCGACAAGATTTGCATGTAACGCGCAAGTACGATTAAATCGATATTGTAATTAGCAAACAATTTAAACTGCGCAGCCTCAACTTCAGCCTTATTATCTTTAGTTGTTGCGCTTTCTTTAGTTACTGGCAAATAATGAAAATCGATGCCATAAAATTTCACTAATGCCTCGGTATCGCGATGATTGCTGATCACCAAGGGAATTTCACACGCAAGTTCGCCACTTTTATGGCGATGGAGCAAATCTGCTAAGCAGTGATCGTACTGCGACACCATAATCGCCACCCGCGTTTTATGCTGCGACAATTTGAGCTGCCATTGCATGCTAAATTGGTCGGCAATAGGCGCGAACTCTTGGCTAAAAGTAGCCTCATCCAAATTAAAATTCGACTCACCCGAAGTAAAACCAGTAGCATCCCACTCAACGCGCATTAAAAACAGATTATTTTCTGCATCTTGATGCTGGTCTGCGTGTAAAATATTGGCATTGTGCTGAAACAGAAAATCAGCAATTGCAGCCACGATGCCACGGGTATCAGGACAGGTGATTAATAAAGTTGCAGTGTTTTTCATAAGCCCAGTGTTTTAAAAAATAAGTGCTTTAAAATAAGCGTTTTAAAATTTAATGCCATTATACTCAATAATAATGCATGCCTAATTAACAACTAGCAATTTACAAGCTTAACGATGTGAACACGATTTGAATATGAGCCAAGCTGCTGAAACACAAGCCAATATTGCACCTAACATAGTATTAGCCAACCCGCGCGGTTTTTGCGCGGGGGTAGACCGCGCCATTATCATTGTCGAACAAGCCTTAGAAAAATTTGGTGCGCCAATTTATGTGCGTAACGAAGTGGTACACAATAAGTTTGTGGTGGATGAGCTACGTGCCAAAGGAGCAATCTTTGTCAATGAGCTAGATAAAATCCCCGCCGGAAGCACGGTGATTTTTAGTGCCCACGGCGTATCAAAAGCGATTCGTGCCGAAGCAGAATCCCGTGGCTTAACTGCGTTTGACGCAACTTGCCCGCTGGTGACAAAGGTACATATTGAAGTCGCCAAAATGCGTAGTGCAGGCATGGAGATTGTGATGATCGGCCACAAAGGCCACCCTGAAGTAGAAGGCACCATGGGTCAAGTTGAAGGCGAGCCAAGTGAACATGGCATGTATTTAGTAGAAACGCCTGAAGATGTAGCTAAATTAAGCGTTAAAAATCCAGAAAAGCTGGCTTTTGTTACGCAAACTACGCTGTCAATGGACGATGCAACTTTAGTGATTAACGCCCTGCAAACCAAATTTCCGAATATTCACGCACCAAAAAGTGATGACATTTGCTACGCCACGCAAAACCGTCAAGATGCGGTGAAAATCATGTCTAAAGATTGTGATTTGGTGATTATTGTCGGCTCGCCCAACAGCTCTAATTCTAATCGCTTGCGTGAAGTAGCACAAAATCAAGGTGTTGAGGCTTACATGGTAGATAACGCAAGTTATTTAAAAACAGAATGGTTACTAGGGAAGAAAAAAATTGGGGTATCAGCAGGCGCGTCTGCGCCTGAAATATTGGTAAAAGAAGTTATCAACGCCCTGCAAAATATGGGCGCTATGCAAGTAGAAGAACTGCAAGGCGTGATAGAGAGCGTGGTGTTTCAACTGCCTAAAAACTTAACTTCTGCGCCTAATAAATCTTAATTACCTAGCAAAACGCGAAATTAAGAATAGCCTTGAACTACAAAACCCCAATCTCTGCACTGGTGTTAATTCATACACCTGATTTACAAGTGCTGTTAATGGAGCGCGCCGACAAAGCAGGTTTTTGGCAATCGGTGACAGGCAGTCTAGAGGGTGATGAATCGCCAAAGCAAGCGGCGATACGTGAGGTGATGGAAGAAACAGGTTTAGATGCTACCAAGTTTGATTTACAAGATTGGCAAGCTTCTAACGTATATGAAATTTACCCACATTGGCGCCATCGTTACGCGCCGGGTGTGGTGGAAAATACTGAGCATTTATTCGGCTTAGAACTTCCTAGCAAGCTCACTATCGAATTATCACCCGATGAGCATGTGCGTTATCAATGGGTAGATTGGCGTGAAGCAGCAAACCTTGTCTTCTCCTGGACCAATGTCGATGCACTAAAAAAATTAGGTGAGAGACACCAATTAAAGCTATAAAATACAAGTTATGCAAACAGAAACCATTAAATCAGTACCAATTAAATTTGAAAAGTACCAAGCGGTAGAAGACGCCGATTGCCAGCGCCGAATTATTGCTGCGCGCAATAAACTGGGCAAACGACTAGTCATTTTAGGCCATCATTATCAGCATGAAAGCGTGTATCGACATGCTGATTTCACTGGTGACTCACTTAAGCTATCCAAATATTGTGAAGATTTAGATGCAGAATTTATTGTATTTTTAGGCGTACATTTTATGGCAGAAGTAGCCGATATTTTAAGTCGCCCAGAGCAAATAGTTGTGTTACCAGACTTGGCTGCTGGCTGCAGCATGGCGGATATGGCTAACTTGGCCAAAGTAGAGCGTAGCTATCGCGAGTTGAGCAAAGTGCTGAATTTCGATGAAACAATCACCCCCGTGACTTACATTAACTCCGCAGCCGATTTAAAAGCATTTTGTGGCGAACATGGCGGCATTGTCTGCACCAGCACCAACGCACCCAAAATATTGGACTGGAGCTTTAAACAACGCGAAAAAGTATTGTTTTTCCCCGATCAAAATTTAGGCAGGTGGTCTGGCTATAAAATGGGCATTCCACTAGAGCAAATGCCAATCTGGGATCCAGACCAACCCATGGGCGGCTTGACTGTTGAACAAATTCAAAATGCCAAAATCTTGCTGTGGAAAGGCCACTGTGCGGTGCATCAAATGTTCCGCCTACAGAACATTGAACATTTTAGAAAACTGCATCCCGATGGCCACGTGATTTCTCACCCTGAGGCGCCATTTGAAGTGTGTTTAAATTCTGATTTTGTCGGCTCTACTGAGTACATTTTAAAAACCGTTTCTGAATCTGCCCCCAACACCAAATGGTTGATCGGCACAGAGTTGAACTTGGTAACCCGTCTAGCGGAACAAATGAAACCGCAAGGCAAACACGTGCAGTTTATGAGCCATGTAGTATGTGAATGCAGCACGATGGCGAGGATTGACCCGCAGCATTTAGCTTGGACGCTAGAAAACTTGGCCGAAGGCAATGTAGTCAACCAAATTAAAGTGCCTGCGCACGATGCGAAATTGGCAAAATTGACACTAGACCGCATGCTTGATGCCTCTTAATGACTTGTGATTTATGCCAACCAACGCTACATGAGATTTTGTGGCAAGATGATTTTTGCCGTGTGGTGCTGCTAAATGACGCTGATTACCCAGCTTACTGCCGCGTTGAATTAATTGCGCACATCAAAGAAATGACAGATTTAGCACCTGAGCAGCGTGCACGCATGATGAAGGTTGTGTTCGCAGTAGAAACCGCTATGCGCGAAGTGATTGCGCCCGATAAAATTAATCTAGCCAGCCTTGGTAACAAAACACCTCATGTGCATTGGCATGTCATTCCGCGCTTTGCAGATGATAAGCATTTTCCAAATAGTCATTGGGGCGAGCCTAGAAACGATGCCCTACAGACCAGTATCCATGAGCCTTCCAGAGCATCTATCTTAATGTTTAAAGATAAAATAAAAGCGTATGTTACATGCGCATTAGCTAATCATTAATCGTTCTACCACTTTACCATTCACTAAGTGGCTTTCAATAATCTCATCAATATCTTCGTTATCTACAAACGTATACCAAACCGCTTGCGGGTAAATCACCATTAATGGCCCTAATCCGCATCTGTCTAAGCAGCCTGAGCGGTTAATACGGGTTTTGCCTTCACCCGTTAAGCCGAGTTTTTTTGCACGCGCTTTCATATAATCAAACGCCGCTTCTGCGCCTTTATCCATGCAGCAAGCTTCACCATTATCGCGCTGGTTTAAGCAAAAAAATACGTGGTATTGGTAAAAATTTGTCATTTATTTAAGTAATTAGGCTTTCAGAAATGTAGGTTCAATGAACGAATGATTTTCTCAAAATCAGAAAAGTCGAGGCGGCAAGGTGAAGGCAGTACGCGTTTGTACGACGAACCGCAGCCAACAATGAATTTTTTGCATTTTCAGGAAAATCACTGTGTTTCTAAAGCATCATCTTGGGTAAACGTCCACGTCCTTGTAATGCTTAAAATATCCGTATCATGCTTAATATCATCAGGAAACACCGCATAGGGCGCCCCCAATTCAACAATCCGCTTAGCTGCCTCATCTAGCACTTTATGGTTGGAAGGCTGGTCGATGACCACGCTCTCTAAACTGCCATCCGCTTTAATCGATACCGTCATGCGTAGCTGGCCGTACAATTTTTGCGCTCTTGCCGCCTCGGGGTAATTCATATTACCAATGCGTTCCACTTTTTGCCGCCATGATTCCACATACAATGCAAACCGATATTCCTTGGTGCGCGCACCGATAAATTTACGCTTGGGACGTTTTTGATACTCTTCTTGTCGCTTATCAATTTGTGCTTGCAGCCTGTCCATCTCTAAGCTGGCGGCAATTAAATCGGCACGGTCTAGCGCTTTGGCCTTGGCTTTTTGCTCGCCAGCTTCAGGCTCAGCAGATGCTGCATTTTGTGTGGGGTTCGATTCTACTTTTCTGCTGCCATTAATTTGTGTCAGCAACTCTTGCGCTTGCTTTTCTAAATCATCCACTCGCTTTTGCTCGCGCGCTTCTTGTGCCCTAAGTTTCGCCGATTTCGCTGCGCTATGTGCCTCTGAATTCGGCTTTAATTTAACTTCGGTGGTTTTTAGCTTGGGGGCTGGCAGCGCAGTTTTCATCCGCTTATTTTTATCAGTGTTACCACCACGATCTAAATTGGCTTGCGCCAACAATTCAGCTTTTTCCGGCGCAGCTTTGGTTTTTGCGTTTACCAATACCACATCAAGCGTTGGCAATTTATCTGCTAGTTTTCTGAGTTCTGGCTCAAATTTGATGCTTAAAATGACGCCATGAATAAGTACAGAAAGCCAAATCGCAATGGTAAATGCGCTGACGGTGCTTACTGCCACCATTGCTGAGGCTCTAGCCGCAACTTCTGTTTGTTTCAACGTTGCACTCAAACCCGCGTGTTCTCCGTTTTATATCTAGTTATTTTTATTGCTTATTTTAGCGCGTCAATTCTTCAGGGCATCCAATATTTTTTGATGCACGCCACCAAAGCCGCCATTACTCATGACTAAGATATGGTCACCCGATTTTGCATTATTTGCAATGGCTTGCACCAATTTTTCTAAATCATCAAAGGTGTAGCTTTTGTGGGCAATGCTTTGCAACGCTTCAGCTGCATCCCAACCTAAATTTGCGCCGTAACAAAAGACTAAATCCGCCTGTTTTAGGCTAGCTGGCAAGGCCGCCTTCATCACACCCAGTTTCATGGTGTTGCTGCGCGGTTCTAGCACAGCCATTATTCTGGCGTCTCTAGAGTCAGCATCCAGCTTGGCTCGCAGCCCAGCCAATGTGGTCTCGATAGCGGTGGGGTGATGCGCGAAGTCATCATACACGGTGATATTGTTGACTACACCTTTGATTTCCATGCGGCGCTTTACGTTTTTAAATTCGCCTAGCGCCTCAATGGCAATACACGGTACAACGCCTACATGCCGCGCGGCGGCAATGCAGGCAATCGCGTTCATGCGATTGTGTTCACCTAGCAAATCCCAGCTGACATTGCCTTGGCGTTCGCCATTTAACAGCACATCAAAACGCCCTTGTGCATCTAAATTGTGCACTTGCCAGCCTGATTTTTTAGCCGATTCATTTGCACCAAAATACTCCAAATTACTCCAACAACCTTTGGCAATCACGCGCACTAGGCTATCTTGTTGATTACTCACCACCAAACCTTGTTGCGGAACTGTTCTAACCAGGTGATGAAACTGTTTTTCAATGGCCGCTAAATCGTCAAAAATATCGGCATGGTCAAACTCTAAGTTATTCAAAATGGCCGTACGTGGGCGATAGTGTACAAATTTTGAACGCTTATCAAAAAATGCCGTGTCATATTCGTCGGCTTCAATCACAAAAAATGGCGATGTACTTTTGCTGTCTTGTTTTGGTGTTTGCGGCAGGCGTGCTGAAACGCCAAAGTTCTCTGGCACGCCGCCAATTAAAAACCCAGGTGCTAGCCCTGCATACTCGAGTATCCAAGCCAACATTGAAGCTGTTGTGGTTTTGCCATGCGTACCTGCTACCGCCAGCACCCACTTACCTTGTAGCACATTCTCTGCCAACCATTGCGGGCCAGAGATATAGGGTAAACCTTGATTGAGTATTTCCTCCATCAATGGATTACCGCGTGAAACCACATTCCCAATCACGTAAATATCAGGGTTAAGTTGAGTTTGCTCGGGCGAGAAACCTATAATCAGCTCAATACCCTGCGCCTCAAGCTGTGTACTCATTGGCGGATAGACATTGGCATCACAACCAGTGACGCGATGCCCAGCCTGCTTGGCCAGCACTGCAATGCCGCCCATGAATGTACCGCAAATGCCGAGTATGTGTATATGCATATTTAATTTAGTGATGATTTTTAATGTGGGGATACAGTTTCATTTGGTCCAAGGTCTTTTTAACATAGGCTGGGTCACTATTACCATTTACATTAGTAATAGTTAACTTGCCTTCACCATGGTGCATAATGTTTGTAAAATCATAAACTGCACCAATAACAGTTAACTTACGAGAACTGACATCTCTAGCAAATTTTTTTAACGCAAATTTCACTTGGTGATTGATGTTGTCTTTTACGCCTTCAATTACTTGCTGTTCATCTTTTGTATTGATATTCCGATTGAGCTTAATGGTAGAGAGCTCACGTTTAATATGTTCTGATTCTTTGGAATAATCGCCACTAGCGGATATAATCGCCCCACAGGCCGAATGACCTATAATCAGCAATAACGGGGTATGTAAATGGTGCACGCCATATTCCACAGACCCTTCTGCGGTATATATTTGATTCCCTATATTCCTTACTATAAATAAATCATTATCGGGTGATTGTTCTAAGGCTTGGTCGTGTACTCGTGAGTCTGCACAAGTAATTACTGTAGCTCTTGGGTGCTGAGTTTTGGCAAATTTTTCAAAATATTGATGATTATGACGACGAGAAAAGTCAGCATTATCATGCAAAATCGTCATCAATACCTCTTCAACTTGTTTCAGCTCATCATGCTGAGACATTGAGTATGCATAATGAGTGAATAAGCTTATTGCAAACGCAACACTAATCAACAAATTCTTCATATAAAGATCCTTAATGCAAAGCTAGATTAACCCAAATTCGGCGCTAGCCAGCGCTCTAAATATTCTTTTGGCAAATTTCTACGTTTTGCCATGTCCTCCAATTGGTCCATGCCAATTTTATCCACGCTAAAATATTTAGCGTCTTTATGCGCAAAGTAGAAACCCGAAACTGCCGCTGCAGGCATCATGGCGAAGCTGTCGGTGAGCTGCATATCAATCTCATCGCATTGCAGCAGCTTAAACATATCGGCTTTTACCGTATGGTCTGGACAAGCAGGGTAGCCAGGTGCAGGACGAATACCTTGATATTGCTCTTTAATCAGGGCATCGACGCTTAAATTTTCATTCGACGCGTAGCCCCAAAAATCCTTACGAATACGCTCGTGCATATATTCGGCAAATGCTTCGGCGAGCCTATCGGCCAAAGATTTAAACATAATGCCGCTGTAGTCATCGTTTGCGGCTTCAAATCGTGCGGTGATTTTCTCTGTGCCCAAGCCAGCTGTCACTGCGAAAAGGCCAACATAATCCTCGGTAGTTTCATCTTTATTTTGACCTTTTGGTGATACAAAATCGCTTAAACATTGATTAGGTCGCGCCACGCCATCGATGACAGGTTTGACGCTTTGTTGGCGCATACCGTAATAGGTAAACGCGACTTGGGTACGGCTTTCATCGGTGTAAATTTCAATATCGTCATCGTTGACGCTATTCGCCGGCATCAACGCGATGACACCATTGGCCGTTAACCAACGTCCATCAATGATTTTTTTTAGCATGGCTTGCGCCTCGGCAAAAACCTTACTGGCAGCCTCGCCAACGACTTCATCCGTCAAAATGGCAGGGTAAAAGCCGGCTAAATCCCAAGTTTGAAAGAACGGACCCCAATCGATATATTGCGCAATTAAGCTTAAATCAATATTTTTAAATACGCGGCGGCCAATAAATTTGGGCTTAACTGGCGCATATTCACCTGCGAATTGCAGCTTAACTTTATTAGCTCGGGCATCCGCAATAGTGAGTAATGGCACGCCTTTTTTATTGGCATGTTGCGTACGCGCTTTTTCGTAATCTGCTTGAATCTCAGCCAAATATGCACCGCGTGTTTCTGGCGTCAGCAGATTTTGCATCACCGATACCGAGCGCGAAGCATCTGGTACATACACAATAGGGCCATCGTAATACGGCGCGATTTTCACCGCTGTATGCGCGCGCGAGGTGGTTGCACCGCCAATCAACAGGGGTGTTTTTTGGCCGCTAAAATGTGGGTCGCGCTGCATTTCTTTGGCAACGTAGGCCATTTCTTCTAAACTTGGCGTAATCAAACCGCTCAAGCCAATAATGTCGGCATTTTCTGCTTTTGCCATAGCTAATATCTCAGCCGCGGGCACCATTACACCCATATTCACTACTTCAAAATTGTTGCATTGCAACACCACGCTCACAATATTTTTACCAATATCGTGTACGTCGCCCTTTACTGTGGCGATGACGATTTTTCCTTTAGGTTTGGCTACCACACCAGTGCGTTCTTGCTCAGCGGCTTTTTCAGCCTCAATAAACGGGATTAAATGCGCCACGGCAGTTTTCATCACACGCGCAGATTTCACCACCTGCGGCAAAAACATCTTTCCTTGCCCAAATAAATCGCCCACCACGTTCATGCCGTCCATCAATGGGCCTTCAATCACTTGAATTGGCCTGCCACCAGACTTATCAATGGCAGCACGTGCTTCCTCGGTGTCTTCTACAATAAAGTCGGTTATGCCATGCACCATGGCATGGCTTAGGCGTTTTTCTACAGGCACAGGGCTTTCTGGTGTGCCGCGCCACTCTAAAGTGGCTGCTTCTTTTTTACCGCCCGCAACTAATGTGCCTGCGATTTCAATTAAGCGTTCAGTCGGTGCGAGTAAATTGCCAGGGTCAATAATCCGGTTTAAAACCACGTCCTCTGCACATTTTTTAAGCTCTGGTGCTAAATCATCATAAACGCCCATCATGCCAGCATTCACAATGCCCATGGTCATACCCGCTTTAATGGCGTGATACAAAAACACGGTATGAATCGCTTCGCGCGCAGGGTCATTGCCGCGAAAACTAAAACTAACATTAGAAACGCCG
>JAABQZ010000060.1 GCA_011391175.1 Methylophilaceae bacterium
TTTAGGATAAACATAAATCATATGGTCACCATGGTAAATCTTGGCAGGTAAGCTTAGTTCCTTGTTTGTCTTATGATGATAGCTTGCTGATTGGCATAACACACATCAGAACTTAAAGCTTAAACTTCCAGCACAATTACTGTATGACTGTGTGACTAACCTACATAATTATCAGACATCAAAATCAAAGATTCAACAAATCATGCAAGTAGCTAATTACTAATTTAGTTGGCGCTAATAATATTGGTATCAATTTTATAACATATTGTCATCATTAATTAACATGATTGAGATAAAAAGTAGTCTTCAGTAATGATTTATTTATCTTGTTTTGATAACTCAATACTTCATATAGTTAATAATTATATGTTACTACTACCATAGACTATTTATTTAAAAATCATTGACATACAAATTACATTAATCCTAATATATGCATTCGCATTACCAAATTGCTGGAGTAAAACTCAATATGATCACCACAAGTAGATACGTACAAGCCCTATTTCTGACCATTCCTACCTTATCTGTGCTCTTGATTTGTAACACAGTTGACGCACAAGTTTATAAATGGCGCGATAGTAGGGGTGTAGTTCAATACTCTGACAAGCCGCCAGTGGCTGGTTTTAGCAAAGCTACCAGAAATGAGATTGTAGATGCTTTGCAGAAAAAAGACCTGTGTGCAGCTGGTCCAGAAGTAACAAATTCTAAAGGTACATTAACAGCAGCTTTACAAAAAACCACTTCCAGTGAGAATACACTGAATTTTTTTGGTACTAGTATAAGTTCGTCGGGTCTTAGTGGGATAGGAGCAACGTCTCCTGTAGTGAGTCCACTTGCTGTTGCCCCTAAACCCGTTGCTGTTGCCCCCAAACCTACTACTACATCGTATACGGCTGGATTGTGGGCTCAACCCAAAACACTAACAGCAAGTGGTTTTGGATCGCTTGGATCACTAGGTGGCGTGACGATGGTGCCCACACCTAAGCCGACAGTTGTCGCAGCAGCTCCAGCTCCAGCTCCAGCTCCAGCTCCAGCTCCAGCTCCAGCTCCAGCTCCAGCTCCAGCTCCAGCTCCAGCTCCAAGCCCATCTGCAGCTCCAAGCCCATCTGCAGGTGCCAACATCATACAAGTGGGTTTGATGCCAGCTGTGGATACCAATAAAAATATTGCGCCAGCAGTAGGCCATAACACATTACGCATCAATACTACTGGTAAACAACCAAACGCTCCTGGTGACATTGCGTTTAGGGTATTCTGCGGCATTAGCCACATGAATAACGACGACCCACTTGTATTTCCTAATCAGCAAAATGCAACGCATCATCATACTTTCTTTGGCAATACTTCTGTAAATTACAAGAGTGATTTAAGCAACCTTGCTAATGTAGGCAATTCAACCTGTAATGGCGGCATTATGAATCGCAGCGCGTATTGGCATCCAAGTGTAATTGAGAACGGCACACCACTAGTGCCCGATACTACAGATGGTAAGGGCTTAATCTTTTATTACAAAGCTGGTTTTGATGGTGTAAGGGCAGAAGATATTAAACCCATGCCAAAAGGCTTGAAAATCTTAGCAGGTAACAGTAAAGCCCAAACCGCTGCAGAAATGCAAGACACTGTTTATTCATGCCTTAAAAACAGTGCTGGTACTAACTATCTCACTGGTAGCAAGTCATTCCCTAACTGCAGTGTTGGCGATAGCATGCAAATGACAGTATCTTTCCCTAGATGTTGGGATGGTAAAAACACTGACAGTCCAAATCATAAAGATCATATGTCTCAAGCTAAAAATGGTTCATGCCCTGCTACGCATCCAGTGCCTATTCCACAAATCACATTTAATATGCGCTTCTTAGTGACTAAGCCAAATCAAGTGTTAAGTTGGCGTTTAGCGAGTGATAACTACACACAAAATGGCACCAATTCAGGTTATTCAGGCCATGCGGATTATGTGAATGGTTGGAATGAACAATTATTATCTGCGCTAATTAAAGGTTGCATCAATGCTAAGAAAGACTGCGGTGGAGATATTATTGGTGATGGCAGGGTGTATTACTAATTTGAGGTAATCTCGGCAATCTCAGAGTTACATTTAAAATTCTCTTGCCTGACATATGGCAGGAGAATTTGGATTATGACTCTGAAACTATTGCATAATTAGAACTGATACTTGTAATTGGTTGTAACGCATGCTTCGTAATGACGATTTCCCAGTCACCAGCTTCAGGTAAAAAAGCTAACAACAAGCATTCCTAAGGCATATCCTACCCCAACAAACGGAAGCATCCTTACTTCTTTAAGAAAATTAAATATAGAATTTTTTGCTAGACTCCAGTAAGTAAGTGGCAGCGATACCCAAGCATTTAACGCCACAACCCAAACAGCCCCATAGAATCCAAACAAATTAAAAAATAGTGGCAGCCCAACGAATAAACTGACTGTTCTGACTAGCATTACCCACATTCTTACTTTGGTAATTGAAAGCGCTAATAAGCACTCCATTGATACCAATGATAATGTGTTACCAATCACAGAAAAAGCTAGTATTTGTAAAATCCAACCAGCATCATGATAGCGCGCATCGTAAAGGATCTGAACTATTAAGGGACCTAGTGCCATTAGAAGTCCTGCAGCTAAAAACATGGGAAAATCCAAATACAAACGAACTTTATAGTATTTATCCTTAAGTAGCTGTCTGTCAGTATGGGCTTGGGCGGAAAAAACAGGGAATACGATTTTTGATGCTAATGTTATCGCCACGCCAGTTACCGTTGTAACTAACATAAACGCGATGCTGTACACCCCTAAAGTAGTCGCATCAATTTTAGCGGCAAATAACAGCCTGTCACCCTGCATAAATAAGTACGTAAGTGCAGATGAAATCACAATCCATTTGCTAAAGTGAAATACTTCTTTAACAATTGCCTTATCCCAAACAAATTGATGCTTAAACGGGAAAAAATAATAGGTTAAGAAGGTGTGTAATACTGCAGAAACTAGACTGGCAAGTAGCAAACCCCAAATTGAAGGATACAGCCAGACCCAAACAACCATTACAGAAGTTCCGACAAATTGAGAGATTAGTTGAGCGAGCTCTAGTTTGCCTACTTCAACTTTCCGATGCATTACTGGCGAAGCCATAGAGGCATACCCGCTTATAATAGACGCAGTACCAGCAATTAAAACTAACATTGGTAAGCGCGGATCGGCATATATACCGTGAAAATAGCTAGGCATGTATTGGTTGCCAATAGCTAGAATCACCACCAATACTACTATAAATAAAAACATAGCCCAACCGCGTATGACTTGTATCGTCCATACTACATTCAGCATATGAGGATTTTCTGGGTCTTTGTGACGCACTACAAACTGCCATAAACCGAGATCAGTGAACATTGCTATGCCTATAGCTACAATGGTAACTACTGCCATAACACCAAACACTTCTGGTTCTAGTAACCTTGTAAGGATTAAATTTGAACCTAGTCTAATAATTTGACTAAAACCAATTGCTAGAATGACCCAAATACCAGCAACAAATATTTTTTTCTTTTTTAGCAACTTAGATTCCTGAATTGGGAACCGAGCATTTATAATGCTTAGGTGTATAGAAATGCATCAATAGGAATTAAAGCGATACATTATATTGTACTGGCTAGATATTGCATATGTTACATTTTTTTATTTTGTTTAGCGAGTCAATCAAGTCAGTAATATTTACTCTTAAATATAAATAGACTTTTTAGTGACATATTTTTTCTGGCTTAAAGATTAAATTTATCAAGCAATTGATTGATTTTCTAATTAATAGTTAAATTATTGGAGGTTGGTTGAGTAAGAAGCCCGTAACTTGGATTGTCACTATCAATTACCGCACAGCTGATTTAGTGGCTGAATCTTTGCGCGCCCTTGCACCACAGAAGGAGGCGCTAGGTGGCGGACAGGTTGTAATCGTTGATAATGATTCTGGTGACGAGTCGGTAGAAAAAATTTCCTCTAAAATTCAATCAGAAAACTGGTCTTCTTGGGCGGGTGTTGTGCCGATGAACCGCAATGGCGGGTTCGCGTTTGGAAATAATGTAGGGTTTTCTCAAGCATTTTTGTCACAAAATCATGTGGATTATTTGCTATTGCTGAATCCAGACTGTGTTGCACGGCCAGGGGCGATTGAAAAGCTGGTTGCTTTTATGAATGCGCATCCAAATGTGGGAATTGCTGGTAGCCGACTTGAAAATCAAGCTGGTGGTATAGAGTGTTCTGCACACAGGTTTCATTCCCCAATCAGTGAGCTACTTGAAGGCGCTCGCTTGGGTTTACTGAGTCGATATCTATCAACTTTTGAGGTGACCCCCCCATTACGGGATGAAGCGCATCCTTGCGATTGGGTTTCTGGCTCGAGCATGATTATCAGGCGTAAAGTTATCGAAGATATTGGCATGATGGATGAAGGATTTTTCTTGTATTTTGAAGAAGTGGATTTTTTTCAAAGAGCGAGTAAAGTGGGTTGGCAAACTTGGTATGTACCTGAGTCAACCGTGATGCACATTGAAGGTGCATCTACAGGAATTAAAAGTACTAAACGCAGACCTGGCTATTGGTATAACTCCAGAAGACGATATTTTGTTAAACATTATGGTGTTTCAGGGCTTTTGTTAGCAGATATATTATTATCAATTGGGCGATTATCTTTTTCTATTCGACGTTTTTTAAGATTAGGTGCAACTGGTAAGCAATTGGATCCAAAGTGGTTCATGTTCGATTTATTGTGGAGTGACTTTCGTGCTTTGATAACTGGTGGAGTATGGCGCTTATAAAAAATACAAATAAAAATGCTTTGGTTGGCATCGTTGTAATTGGTCGCAATGAAGGTCAGAGGTTATTATTAAGCTTGCAGTCTATGCAAGCTTCACAATGCCCAATAGTCTATGTTGATTCGGGCTCCAGTGACGATAGTATTAGTATCGCGACGCCGCTTGCTGATATCGTACATCCACTAGATTCAAACAAACCGTTTTCTGCCGCCAGAGCGCGTAACGAAGGCTTTGAAAAGTTAACCAATTTGTTTAAGGCTATAAAATTCGTTCAATTTGTTGATGGAGACTGCATCTTATCGAATGGCTGGCTGGATGCAGCTAAATCTGCTTTAGCTGAAAATGACAACCGTGCGGCAGTGGTTGGCCATCTTCATGAAAGCAACCCTCATCTCAGTGTTTACAATCGTTTGTGTGCATTAGAATGGAAATCCTCGCCTGGAGATTTAACTAATTTTGGCGCTTTGGGTGGTATATCGATGATACGTATGGATGTATTTAAGACATTAAATGGCTTTACGGAGAATGTTATTGCAGGAGAAGATTCTGAATTTGGGGTGCGCTTGAGTCTAGCAGGTTATCGTGTGACGAAAATTAACCATGATATGGCGATACACGATGCAAACATGACAAGTTTTGGGCAGTGGTGGAAGCGCTCAGTACGCGCGGGGCATGCAATTGGACAGCGTGCAGCAATGAACGGCAACACAATTGTCAAAGACTGTGTGCAGGAGCGTAAGAGCACTTTGTTTTGGGGGGTATTCTTGCCTGCGCTGGCATTAATATTGCTCATACCAACGCGAGGCTTTAGTCTGATTATAGCTTTTGCATATATATTGCTGGGTATAAAGGTGTTCTTGCAACGTCGAAAACAAGGAGAAAGCACCGGCGACGCAATGGTTTATGCTAAATTTATTGTTTTAGCAAAATTTGCAAATGGTTTAGGCCTGATTAAGTTCTTTGTAAATAGGTTTAAAAAACGGTACGAAATCATCGAATATAAATAAAAACTATTTGTACGGTTTATTTAAAAATTAGAAGCTAAGTATCAAAGCAAATTTATATTAGATTTGCTTAGCTATATGGAGTGTAAATGGATAAGAAGTTAAAAGTTGGTCTACTAGGTGCGGGTTTTATTGTTGATTCACATGCAAAAGCATTAAAAGCACTTCCTAGCACGGAAATTACGGCGGTATGCGATAGGGCCATAGAACGTGCAGAAGAGGCGGCAAGTACTTATGATATTCCGCATGTCTTTGCAGATTTAGCTGAAATGTTGAAGTTGAAGTTGGATGTGGTACATGTGCTGTTACCACCTGATTTGCATTTTATTACTTCTAAACAGATTTTAGAGGCTGGGTCTAATGTTTTTTTAGAAAAACCGATGGGTCTTAATTCGAAAGAGTGCCAGATCTTAGTTGATTTGGCGTCAGAGAAAGGCTTAAAACTAGGGGTTAATCATAACTTCTTATTTTTGCCTGCATATGAACAATTAAGGCAGCAAGTTATTGATGGCACATTGGGTACACTAGACCACATTACAGTTAACTGGCTATACGCCCTCGGATTAATTCAGTTTGGGCCATTTAATAATTGGATGTTAAGAGAGCCTCGTAATTTATGGTTTGAACTAGGTCCTCATTTAACAGCCTTCGTGATGGACCTTTTGGGGCCATTAGATGAGATTCATACGCATGTGTCTAGACCTATTGATTTGCCTGGCGGAAGCCGTGTCTATCGTAAGTGGCACGTGCATGGCATTAAAGGCAATACTACCATTGATTTGAATATGTCAGTTTCGCCAGGCTATACCGATAGAAGCATTTCTGTTAGGGGGCATGCTGCTACAGCAAAATGTGATTTTGACCGTAATGTTTATTATCGAGATGAGCCAAGTGGTCATGGCATGTTGTTTGATAGCTTCGTAACAAATGCTTCTGTTGCTAGACAAATCGCATCAAAGAGTTTTATCAACTTAATAGGATCTATCAAAAATACCCTTAAAAAATCGCCCGAAGCAAATCCATTTGGTATAAGTATTGCAAGAAGTGTAAAAGCATTTTATGACACGATGCATGGTCAGCTTGACAGCAGGTTAGATGGCCAGTTTGGTGTTAATGTCATTGCAGCTTGTGAAAAAATTACTGAGCAAGCTAACTTTATTAGTCCGAAATCTAAACAAGTATGGACTGTATTGCCTCCGCATAAAAAGCCTAATGTTTTGGTAATAGGTGGCACAGGCTTTATTGGCAAGTATCTGGTAAAAAAATTAGTTGAAGCTGGGCACGGCATACGCGTGGTTACTCGAGGTATCAGCGCGGGTAATATTGGCTTGGCTGGATTGCAAGTTGAGTTGATTCAAGGTGACATTGCTAACGCTGAGTTTATGGATAAAGCACTTGAAGGCATAGATGTTGTTTATGATTTGGCTAAAGCTAGTGGTAGCAAATGGGATGATTATTATGTGAATGATGTTTTAGTTAGAAAAAATATTGCCGAACGCGCACAGAAAGCTGGCATTAAACAATATATTTATACGGGCACTATCGATTCTTATTATTCAGCAAATGCTAATGATGTAATTACAGGAGACACCCCTTTAGATAAAAAGATGAAAAACCGTAATTTGTATGCAAAATCTAAGGCTACTTGCGAAGCATTGCTGATGGATATGCATAAAAATTTAGGATTTCCACTGACAATATTTAGACCTGGTGTTGTTATTGGTAAAGGCTGTCCTCCAGCGCATTGGGGTGTGGGCATGTTTCAATCGGAAAGTCGAGTTCAGTTCTGGGGTAGTGGAGACAACAAACTACCATTAGTGTTAGTGGAAGATGTTGCCACCGCATTGGTATTAGCACTTGGAAGATATGAAATTGCTGGAAAAACTTTTTTATTAACGGATGATCCTTTTATAAGCGGAAAAGAATACGTAGATATTGTATCTAAGGAAATTGGCACCAAGCTACGTGCGGAATCTACACCTATATGGAAATTTTTTATTATAGATAGCTTTAAAGAAGGTGCTAAAAATCTCATTAAGCATCCTAATCGTAAAATACCGAGTTATCGTGACTGGGACTCACGAAGTCATCGTGCGCGATATGACAGTACAAAAACGAAAGAAATGTTGGGGTGGCAACCTGCAGGCAGCAAAGAAAAATTAGTTGAGAATGGCATTGTTGCTGCAGTGCGAGAATTTAGCCGGTAATCTAGTGGTTTAGAGGCGATTTTTGTAATACTAGATCAGCCAGATTGTATATGGAGACTTTACAATCTGGCACCTAGTTAAAGGACGTTGCCGCTAGATAAAATTACAAGCTAATGCTTTATACAATTGCTTGCTGGGCAATGCCTACTTTTAGCTTATTGTTTATGATGTTTATGTAAGCGACTGCAAGACCAAGTATCGCAAAATTAACTACAGGAATAATAACAATTGAGCTCACTGTTGTAATCATCACCATAATGGACAGAATGATTGCAAGTAAAGTTGTACCCAGTAAACGATGGTTGGCTGGTAATTTTTTTGCTCTCCTGATAGCTTTAATAAGTGATAGTAATACAGACCCAAATATACCCAAGAATAAAATTAAGCCAACAAGCCCCTGCGCTAAAGCAATGCCGATATAAGAATTAACAATATCCACTTTTAATTCTGAGTTTGATACATTGCCTTGATACAACTTAGTCATCTCAGGTTCATTTAGAAAATTGTAACTACCAAGAATAGGATAACGCTCAATAATAACCATCGTTACGTCAAATAGTTTTTCTCTATATTCAACGTTATGCTTTTCTGTATTGCCCACAAAAGGAAGTAAGTTGAAAAGCTTGTCTCCCAGTTGGGTTCCTGCAAGGGCAATAAAAACACAAGCAGCAAGCAATTTAACTTTCAGTAAATTTTTAACCGCGTTCTTGTTATACAGAATAAAAGCGATATAAAGAATTGCAGCTCCAACCCAAGGCCCTCTTGATACTGGGGCGTATAAACCTCCAACAACCATGCCTAATGTCATTAATAGTGTGATTTTGCTAAGCTTAACTCCTGTTTCTTTAAGGT
>JAABQZ010000061.1 GCA_011391175.1 Methylophilaceae bacterium
CACGTTTATATCGACACTACGCACGCGGTCTAACGTATCCAATCTGTCTTGATAAGTGCGGGTGGTAATCACATCGCCATAAAACTCAGGGGCAGTGTCTAAATTATGATTGTAATAATCCAGCCCAGCCTCTTTTAATTGCTCAGCTTGACCGTCTTTTAACATGCCCAAAGTAGCGCAAGTTTCAAGCCCCATGGCTTTTACTTCAGCAATCATTTTGAGCACAGGTTCTAAATCATGCTGTTTGGGGCCACGCCAAGCTGCGCCCATACAAAAACGGCTGGCGCCATTATCTTTCGCTGCTTGCGCAGCTTTTACCACTTCATCCAAAGCCATCAGCGGCTCGTTTTCAACTTCAGTGTGGTAACGTGCGGCTTGTGGGCAGTAGCCGCAATCTTCACTGCAACCGCCAGTTTTAATGGATAAAAGCGTACTCACTTGCACCGCATTTGGGTCGTGGTGCTCGCGATGCACGGTTTGTGCTTGATTGATTAAATCGCTAAACGGTAGCTCAAACAAAGCTACAATTTCATCCACACTCCAACGATTCACTGTCACCGCTTCTGTTTTACAAGCTTTAAGTAACTCTGTGTTTATAATGGCTGTATTAGTGGGGGTTTGTGTGGTTTCTAGCATAGCAAGCCTTTTCTATGTGACTGATTTAATGAGGCAATTATAAGCTGTAAAGACAATATGAAGCAACTGATAAACAAATGGTTAAAAAATAGTCATATGTTAAATTTAAGCTATTTGAAAGAAGCCGTTTTTAAGCAAAACTGTCTTTTGTGCGAGGCTAAATTACATGCTCTAGCAGCCAATACCCCAGGGCACCCTCTCTCAAACTCACTTCATGAGTTTGATTCACCTTGTATCCATGCGGCTTGCAGGCCATGCTTAAATGATTTACCTTGGCATCCAAAAACTTCTTGTCCCCAATGCGGCTTGACTTCTGGCGGAAAGTTATGCGGTAGTTGTATTAGCTCACCTCCCGATTTCGATGCAACACGCGCTGTATTTTTGTACCAATTTCCTATTGATGCCATGATGCAACGTTACAAATATGGCAGTAACTTAACCCTAGGTGATGCTTTTGGTGAATTTCTAAGCAAAAAAACAACTTTAGAAAATATAGATTCAATCATCCCCATGCCCATGCACCCGCAACGGTTAAAAGAGCGTGGCTTTAACCAAGCGCTTGAAATCGCTAAGGTTTTAACGAAAAATTGTAAAAATAAGTTAGATTTTAAAAGCGCAGAAAGACAAACCCTTACCCCACCACAAGCAAGCCTGCCGCTAAAAAAACGGGTAAAAAATATTAAAGGCGCGTTTAAAGTAAATACTAATTTTGCAGGCAAAAGAATCGCGATTGTGGATGACGTAATGACTACAGGTGCCAGCTTAAATGAGCTTGCTAAAACCTTTAAAGAAGCTGGTGCCACACATGTAGAATGCTTGGTAATCGCACGCACATTACCGCATACATAACCCAATAATCGAATTAAATATAAACCATGTTCCACATTGCCCTTTTTGAACCAGAAATTCCCCCTAACACCGGCAATATCATTCGCCTTTGCGCCAATACGGGGGCAACTTTGCACCTAATTGAACCGTTAGGTTTTAAGCTTGAAGATAAACAGTTGAAACGTGCGGGCTTGGATTATCACGAATATGCCAACTTAAAAGTTCACAAAAATTGGACGGAATTCAAGCTGGCGATGGCAGGAAAACGGCTGTTTGCAATCACCACCAAAGGCAGCCAAAACTATGCAAAAGTAAATTTTAATGCAGGTGATGTATTTGTGTTTGGTCCAGAAACGCGCGGCCTGCCAGAAGAAATTCGCAATGAATTTGCGCCAAACTTTAGGTTAAGGCTACCGATGTTGGCTGATAGCCGCAGTTTAAACTTATCTAACAGCGCTGCGGTCTTACTGTATGAGGCATGGCGACAGCTTGATTTTAAGAATGGCCTATAAGGGCTATTAAGAAACTTTGCTTTATGCGCACAATTTATGTACTGTGATAGTTCTTGCGAGTTTAAGAAATTAGAAGATAAATTTAATGATTACTTTACCTAATCTAGCAATTCTGGACTTAATAATCTTAGCGATTATTTTGCTTGGCTTGTGCTTTTGGTTAGTGTCGATCATCTCTGAGGCTCGTCTAAAAAAGACCTTGCAAAAAGAATCGGACGAATCGCTGTTCACACCACAATTCAGATGCGTTGTGTTCAGTGCGGGCAATCACGCCTGCAAAGGCGCGCTGGCATACCAAACCAAACCCATACTAATTAGCAACGCACCTGATTTACCTTTGCTAGGCTGTAGTGCAGAAAAATGTGCTTGTAGTTTAGTGCAGTATGATGACAGGCGTACAGGAAAAGATCGAAGGGATATGGAAATCCTTGATAAACAAAGGAGGTCCGCCTATGCCAACAAGCGCTTGCTTAAAGACCGTAGAAGAGCCTCTATACGAGAATTTTTACTGCCTAAGTACCGGACTTTTATTTAATTACTAATAGCGCTAGTAGCTAGCGCCTTACTATGAGACGTTATTAATCTTTAAATGCCATCGGCTTTTTGTGAGCGTCCGAGCAAATCCATCACCGCATCTTTTGCTGATTTTCCGTGCGTCAATGCCTGATTAACTTCATAAGTAATCGGCATATCAACACCCAAACTATCAGCCCGGCGAATCACCTCGCGCGCTGTATTGACGCCCTCAGCCACATGGCCTAAACCTTTCAACACATCTTCCAGCGCTTTACCAGAAGCCAGTTGCAGGCCCACTTCACGGTTTCTAGAATACTGTCCAGTGCAAGTTAGTACTAAATCACCCACGCCTGCCAAGCCCATAAAGGTTTCAGCTTTTGCGCCCAGCGCCATGCCAAAACGGGTTATTTCCGCTAAGCCCCGCGTTATCATCGCAGCGCGTGCATTGTTACCAAAACCCATGCCGTCACTAATACCCGCAGCAATCGCCATCACGTTTTTAACGGCGCCACCCACCGACACCCCTGCCACATCTGTACTGTTGTACACGCGCAAATTACCGCCATGAATCAAATTAGAAGCTTGCAGCGCAAACGCTGCATCATTCGCTGCCAGTGTCACCGCTGTTGGCAAACCGCGCACCAGCTCTGCAGCAAAGCTGGGGCCTGATAACGCGCCCCATTGTTGATTCAATCCCAACTCCTCCAAAGCCACCTCATGCGGCAGTTTAGCGGTTTGCGGCTCTAACCCCTTATGCGCCCAAACAATCGGCTGAGTTGATTTTAATGCCTTAATATCTTTTAAAATATTGCTAAAACCAGCAGTTGGCACAACAGACAATATTAGATCTGCACCTTGGATGGCCAGACCCAAATCGTCTTCGACTTGTAAGTTATCGTGAAATTTAAAATCACCTAAATACAGTGGGTTAGCACGCGATTTGCGCATGCCAGATACGTGACCGCTATTGCGCGCCCACAAAGAAACTTGATGCCGATTGCTGATATGCATGGCTAATGCAGTGCCCCACGCGCCTGCGCCCAATACCGCAATCTTACTCACTTAGTTGACCGTCCATTAATCGAACCACTCATTAGTTAAAACCCCAGAGCTTATCAACCTGCACAAAGCCAGTCACACCATCGCGATGCTTTACTTTTACCCAATTACTGTTAGCACTACCAACAAGCAGTTCTAGCACCACATCTTTTTCTACCGTAGCCACCAGTGCAGATGCAACATCTTCAGCGGCTTTAATATCCGTTTTGGCGAGCACCAAAACAGTACGCTTAGTACTTAGCGACTTGCTTTCGACCCAACTTAAGCCACCTTGATTATCGCGCACTTTAATCCAGTCACCCAAATTCACAATCACCTCGACTGGGTAGCCGTTGCCTAGAATATACAGCTTGCTAGCTTCTTTAGAGGGCGCATCGTAAGTGATAGCTTTTGTGAACGCTATGGAGCGGTACTCTATAGCTTGTACCGAAAAAGGAAATGCTAGACCAGCAAGAAGTATTAAAAGCTTTGCGTGGCCTAGCATATGTTGGCTATCAATTTAAGATTTAAACTTAAGAATTAGTTGGCTTTTGCAGCATTTTCAGCTTGCTGTTTTTGCTGCATATAAAGCGCTTCAAAGTTAATCGGGTTAAGTAACACTGGCGCGAATCCAGCACGGGTCACCATATCGGACACCGCTTCGCGTGCATATGGAAATAAAATGTTCGGGCAAGTAACGGCAAGGATTGGCTCTAAGTTTTCATCTGGCACATTACGAATTGCAAAAATACCTGCTTGTGTAGCTTCCACCAAAAACGCAGTTTTATCGCCAATTTTTGCCGTTACCGTGACTTTAATGACCACCTCAAAAATACCTTCGTCTAATTTTTGCGCAGAATTTCCCAGTTCCACATTAACTTGCGGCGCAGCGCGCTCGGTAAAAATTTGTGGAGCATTTGGTACTTCAATCGAAGCATCTTTTACATAGAGCTTTTCAATGCCGAAGGCAGGTTGCGCATCTTGTGTCGAAGCAGTGGTATTTTCTTTTACGTTTTCTTTTGCCATATGTGTTCCTAAAACGATTAACGTTGGTTGAATTTAAATTTGAAGATTTTAAAACCAGTAATTTTAAAATTTAGTTAAATTAAAAATTTAAAGCATTTTAGCCGCTTATTGGCTTTTATTCAGTAATAATCTTATTGTGCAAGCAACGGGTCTAGCCCTCCAGCTAAATCTAATGCGCGCAAATCATCAAAACCACCAATATGCTGCTCGTCTATATAAATTTGAGGTACAGTACGACGGCCAGTCTTTTGCATCATCTCAAGGCGCAATTCTGGATGCAAATCAACACGAATTTTGTTGATTTCTTTAACCCCTTTGGCCGTTAATAACCTCTCTGCATTAATGCAATATGGACAAACGGAGGTAGCATACATAAGAATATTCGCCATCATCTAACCTTAATAATTTTAGCTTTCAAACTTTATTAACTTTTCACGAGTGGCATTTTGGCTTCTATCCAAGCATCTAAGCCACCTTGTAAGTTATTGAGCTGGCTAAATTGCTGAGCTTTTAAGATACTACAAGCTCCCTTGGCGCGCATACCTTTTTGGCAATGCACTAACACTGGTTTATCTTTATATTTTTCAATTTCTTTTATACGAGCAGCCAATTCAGCTACTGGGATATGCTTAGCCCCTTGTATATGCCCTGCCGCAAATTCTGCCGCATCACGCACATCTAGAATAAGCGGTTTACTACGATTCATCAGCACCACCGCCTCGGTGCTATTAATATTGGTAACACCACCCGAGCTACGATTCAACATAGGCCACATTAGCGCAATACCTGAGCCAATGGCCAAGCCTACTAACAATGCGTTTTCTTTTATAAATTCAAACATATTGATTCCCGTTTTTAACTCAAGATGACTTCTGATTAGATAGCGCTACTTACTGATAAATTCAAGCTAATTACCTACTTTAGTGCGCTTTTGCTAGGCGTCTTTATGGGCGACTATTATAATAGATAACGCATTCAAAATTTTAAACATTTTACGGCTTAAACGACTATATAAAAACATGCAAACGACACCTGTCATACTATTAATTTTAGATGGCTTTGGCCATAGCGAGCAATTTGCTCACAACGCTATTGCGCAAGCCAGCACACCCAATTTAGATGCAATTAAGGCTAAATTCCCACACACGCTGATTAACGCATCAGAGCATTTTGTAGGTTTGCCAGATGGCCAAATGGGCAACTCAGAAGTTGGGCATTTAAATATTGGTGCAGGACGCATTGTGTTTCAGGATTTTGAGCGCATTAATAATGCAATCAGCTCTGGCGAATTTTTTGAACATACAGATTTAGTCAAAGCGCTGCAACACTTAAAAGCCAATAATAAAGCGCTACATATTTACGGCCTACTATCAGATGGCGGCGTACATAGTCACATTGACCATATTCTTGCCATGCTTCAGATGGCTGCCCAACAGGGCTTAAGCAAAATTTATATCCACGCATTTTTAGATGGCCGCGATACACCTCCGATTAGCGCTGTGCCTTATTTGGCTGCGGTAGAAGATAAAATCAAGGCACTAGGTGTAGGTAAAATCGCCAGTGTTTCTGGCCGCTTTTACAGCATGGATAGAGACAAACGCTGGGAGCGCGTTGCACCCGCTTACGAAATGCTGGTAAATGGCGTGGGTGAATTTACCGAAGCGAGCGCCAGCGAAGCCCTGCACAATGCCTACGCACGCAAAGAATCCGATGAATTTGTAAAATGCACGGCCATTCACAAACCCAACGAGCCCGCAATTCGCTTAGAGGATGGTGATGCTGTGGTGTACATGAACTTTAGAAGTGACCGTGCACGCCAAATGACAGACGCATTACTTAGCCCTGATTTTTCTGGCTTTGAAAGAAGCCGCGTGCCGAAACTATCTGGCTATTTTACATTGACCCAATACGACGCCAAACAAACACGCGCCACCCCTATATTTGCACCATTTAGCGTACCCAACACCTTTGGCGAGTATTTACAAAACTTAAAATTAACGCAGCTTAGAATCGCTGAAACTGAAAAATATCCGCACGTCACTTTCTTTTTTAATGGTGGCGAGGAAACCGTCTTTACAGGTGAATCGCGCATCATGGTGCCTTCACCCAAAGTGGCTACTTACGATTTGCAGCCAGAAATGAGTGCGATTGAGATGACTGATAAACTAGTCGAAGCGATTCAAAGCAAACATTTCAACGCCATCATTTGCAACTACGCCAATGGCGATATGGTCGGCCACTCAGGTATTTTGGCAGCCGCGATTAAAGCGGTAGAAACGCTAGACAGTTGCGTTGGACGCATAGTACAAGCTGCTCAAAGCGGAGGTGCGGAGGTGATTATCACGGCTGATCACGGCAATGCTGAAATGATGTTTGACCCAACTAGCAATCAAGCACACACGCAACATACCACCAACCTTGTGCCGCTTATTTATGTGGGGCGTCCTGCCACACTAGCCAATACTGGTGCGCTTTCTGACATTGCGCCAACTCTATTAGCCATGATGGGTTTGCCGCAGCCCAGCGAGATGACAGGTAAAAACCTGATTACGTTTGCCTCTTAAAAGCCTAATGTTAAAATGGTTATTTATTTTCTGCTTGTGTGTGATTAGCACAAGCAATTTTGCTGCAAAAAAAATAGAGGTAGCGAAAGAAGATTTAAGCGACTTACAAGAAAAAATTACCGCCTTAAAAAAAGAGCTAGATAGCAGCCAAGCTGCGCATAAAGATGCAGCAGATGCGCTAAAGGATTCCGAAACCGCCATTAGCAGTGCCAACAAAAAGCTACGCGAAATTAATCAAAAGCAAAATAAAAATAAAAGCACACTCAGCACACTAAAAAAACAATCACTCACGCTAAATGAGCGCTTAGGCGAACAGCAAAAGCGCTTAAGTAGCTTATTGCGCCAACAGTATATGCACGGCAACCAAAGTTACACCCAACTGATTTTACAAAACAAAAATCCAAGCGAAATTGCGCGCGATGTGAAGTATTTCAGCTACATTGCCAAACAGCATGCCAAGATGATTGATGACATGCAAAGCAGCTTGGAAAAAGTAAAAGTCCTCAACAACAAAACGGCAGAAGCTTTAAAGCAAGTGGCAGAGCTTAAAACCAAGCAAGAGGCTGAAAAGAAAACACTAGAAGCACAAAAAAAAGAAAAATCCAAAGTAGTCAAAACGCTTTCGAAACAAATTTCTGCGCAACGTAGTGAAATTAAAAAACTCACGCGTGATGAAAAAAATCTGTCTAATTTGGTCAAGCGCCTAGCCAAAATTATTCCTAAAAAAGTAAAGAAAGTTAAAAAAAACATTAAAAAATCGGTGGATGACTCAGCGAATAAAAACTCTAGCCAAGTGGTTGTCAACAACGAAGAGACGCCCAGTAACGATTATGCTGGAATTAATTTCTCTGCATTAAAAGGTAAGTTGCGTTTACCCGCGCGTGGTGAGTTGACCAACCGTTTTGGCGCAAAGCGTGTCGATACGGGTATCTCGTGGAAGGGCTTGTTTATAAAAGCTGCTGAGGGAGCAGATGTCAAAACAGTCGCTAGCGGCCGCGTGGTATTTGCCGATTGGATGCGCGGTTTTGGTAATTTAATTATAGTGGATCACGGCAGTGGTTATATGAGTCTGTATGGCAATAACCAAGCGGTACTGAAGTCTGTAGGCGAAGAAGTCACGGCTGGCGATGCGATTGCCTCTATTGGTAACAGCGGCGGGAATGAAAGTAATGGGGTGTATTATGAATTGCGCCGTAACAGCCTGCCATTTGACCCAATGAGTTGGAGTGTACGCTAGCCTAAGCACCTAAGCCTGCAAACTCAATTGCTAGATTTTATGACGAAAAAAAAGCACCCATACAGGGTGCTTTTTTAATTTTAGCGAATACTTAATTTGCAGGCGCTTCATCAGCTTGCGCTGCTTCTGCTTGTGCTGCCTCTTGTGGCGTTGCTTCTGCTGGTGCTGCAGCCGCAGGTGCCGCGTCTACTGGGCGAGTTTCGCCTGGTACGCGTTCTTCAGCTGTTGGCTCATAGCCGCCTGCAGTAGGCGCTTCCGCTGCTGGTGCTTCGGCTGGCGCTGCAGCATCAGCTGCTGGCGCTTCAACTGGTGCTTCTTCCACTGGCATTTCAGCTTCTTTTTCACCACAAGCTGTTAAAAATAATGCTGCTAACAATGTTGCTAATAATGCTGACGATTTCATAGTAACTCCCATAAGTTAATTTATAAATTTGACTACTTAATGCTATTTAGACACCTTCTTACAAAACTCAAGTCGCCTAAACGATTAATGCAAAAAACAAGCCAATATACCTATGTTG
>JAABQZ010000062.1 GCA_011391175.1 Methylophilaceae bacterium
AGCCAACTAAGTTGAATACCAAAAATGGCCGCTGGCTAATCGTTAGCTCTAAACGATGGTACATTAACCACACACAATAGATAGCCAACACCGCCCACCACCATGCAGAAAATCCAAACAGATACAACAACATATCTGATATCCATGCGCCAACAGAGCCGCCAGCGTTATGAATAGTAGCGCCGTCACTGGCCATATGCGACCAAGATGGGTCTTCGCGATTGTACGTAACGAGAATAACGGCAAGATACAAACCTACCAGTATTAGACCCAACCACCACGCCTCTCGCACCAATTTTGCACCATGCAGTTGAGATGGCGATGGCGGTGCTTGTATGCGACCATTACTAGGGGGTGATTTTTTATTAAGAAACAATGGGATACGAGCCTTTAAAATAAATGCTGCACTTGAAATAACTGTAGAAATAATATTATTGGAATTATAGCAAAATCAAATTGCCTTAAGTATGCCTAGAAATTAAAATTACACAAACAACCCCAAAGGAGTACGTCATGGATATCGGCATCAATCAGCAGGACAGACAGGCTATTGCAGAAGGCTTATCGAAACTGCTTGCAGATACTTACAGCTTGTATTTAAAAACGCATTATTTTCACTGGAACGTGACTGGCCCGATGTTTAACACCCTACATTTGATGTTTGAAGTGCAATATAACGAGCTGGCGCTGGCGGTAGACTTAGTAGCTGAGCGTATTCGCTCACTAGATGTGTACGCCCCTGGCACTTACAGCCAATTTGCCAAACTTTCGTCTATACCTGAAGCCGATGGTGTGCCTAAAGCCAATGACATGATTGCTGAACTTGTGGCTGGGCATGAGGCAGTGTGCCGTACCGCGCGTAGCGTGTTTCCAGCTGCTGAAAAAGCCAGTGACGAAGCCACTGCTGATTTATTGACTCAGCGTTTACAGCTACACGAAAAAACTGCTTGGATGTTACGCAGTTTGCTTGAAAAGTAAATTAGTCTTTTAGAAAAACAATAGGCTTGAAAAGCGCATCATTAGCCTCATCTTAAATTTAAATATCATTTAGAAAGTAGTCCACAATGGCAACACGTCACGTCCATCTTCTTATTTTGGGCTCTGGTCCTGCAGGTTATTCAGCTGCAGTTTATGCTGCACGCGCTAATTTAAACCCTGTGCTCATCACCGGTATTGCACAAGGTGGACAACTCATGACCACCACCGAGGTGGACAATTGGCCTGCGGACAATGAAGGCGTGCAAGGGCCAGAACTGATGGAGCGCTTTCAAAAACATGCGGAGCGTTTTAATACCGAGATGATTTTTGATCATATCCACACCACACACCTCTCTGAAAAACCCATTCGCTTGGTGGGTGATAGCGGCGAATATACTTGTGATGCGCTGATTATTGCAACAGGTGCATCCGCCAAATATTTGGGTATTCCAAGTGAAGAAAAATTTAGTGGCAAAGGCGTTTCTGCGTGTGCCACTTGTGATGGGTTTTTCTATAAAAACCAAGAAGTTGCTGTTATTGGTGGGGGCAACACAGCGGTTGAGGAAGCACTTTATTTGGCCAATATCGCCAGCAAAGTCACGCTAGTACATCGCCGCGATAAATTTAAAGCCGAAGCCATTTTGGTTGATAAGTTAATGGCACGGGTGGCTGAAGGTAAAATCGTGCTGGAAACTTTTCATACCCTAGACGAGGTGTTGGGCGACAACACGGGCGTCACTGGCATGCGCATTAAAAACGTTAACGATGGTAGCACCAAAGACATCGCGCTTAAGGGTGTGTTTATTGCCATTGGCCACTCACCCAATACGCAGATTTTTGATGGTCAGCTTGAAATGGAAGGCGGTTACATCGTCACACAAATGGGTCGCGCTGGCAATGCCACAGCCACCAGCGTGCCTGGCGTATTTGCCGCAGGCGACGTACAAGACCATATTTACCGCCAAGCGGTAACCAGCGCAGGCACGGGTTGTATGGCGGCTTTAGATGCAGAACGCTATTTAGATAATCTAAAATAACTGCTAAAAGTAACAGTAATTTTTAGCTTAATTTAAGATTAACTCATTTACACCGCTCAAACTTTAAGGAGTTTATTGTGCAGGTGATCAAGGGTAACAAGTCAGTCAAGCAGCTGCGCAGCATTCAACGCAACAGCGGCAGCCATTGGGTAGGTAATGGCTTTCCTGTGCGCACGCTGTTTTCTTACTCCCAATTTGGTTCAGCGCTTAGCCCATTTCTATTGCTTGATTATGGCGGCCCAGCAACGTTTCCGCCAACCAAAGAGCGGCTCGGTGTGGGCGAGCACCCGCATCGCGGCTTTGAAACGGTAACGATTGTTTATGATGGTGAAGTAGAACATCGCGACTCTGCTGGCGGCGGCGGTAGTATAGGCGCTGGCGATGTGCAATGGATGACTGCCGCCTCTGGCTTGGTGCATGAAGAGTTTCATGGCAGTGATTTTGCGCAGCGTGGTGGCGCCTTTGAAATGGTGCAACTTTGGGTGAATTTGCCCGCAAAATACAAAATGACTACACCGCGTTATCAAGGTATTTTAAGCGCGCAAATACCTGTGGTTACTCTGCCTGATAATCAAGGCACTGTGCGAGTCATTGCCGGTGAATTTGCTGGTAAGGCTGGCCCAGCTAAAACCTTCACGCCTATCCATGTGTGGGATATGCGCTTAAATAACCAGAAGTCTATCGAAATAGACCTTCCTGACGGTTACACAGCAGCGCTTGTCGTGCTAAAAGGCGCTATCAAAATCAATGATTCTGAAGCGATTAAAACTGCAGAATTTGGCTTGCTAGAGCGTGCTGGTGAAACCATTCGTATCGATACGGTAGAGGATGCGGTTGTTTTGTTGCTGAGTGGCGAGCCCATCAATGAGCCGATAGTAGGAAGCGGCCCATTTGTGATGAATACTGCTGAAGAAATTCGCCAAGCCATGAATGACTACCAACAGGGTAAAATGGGTCAACTTTCATAATTATTGCTCATTATTAATATCTGCACACACTCTATTTTATGGCTGATGACGACACAACTGGCGACAACAGCCTCTTTCACGAGGCAGTAAAGGACGCTCGCCCGCTAAAAATAGAACCGCAGCACATCGTAAAAGCACACCCAAAACCCATCGCCAAACAATTTATCCGCGATGAAAAACAAGCACTAAGAGATTCGCTCAGTGATGATTTTTACCCCGCGCACGAACTAGAAAGTGGCGAAGAACTGCTTTACCTGCGTACAGGTCAATCGCCCAGCATATTAAGCAAACTCCGCCGCGGCTTTTGGGTGGTGCAAGCGCACATTGATTTGCATGGCTTAATTTCGGATGAAGCCCGCCTATATGTGGCTGAATTTTTAAGTGATTGCAAAAAACGTAATATTCGCTGTGTGCGTATTGTGCATGGTAAGGGCTTAGGCTCACGCAACCGCGAACCTGTGCTTAAACATAAACTGCGCAGTTGGTTGATGCAACGCGACGAAGTGATTGCTTATGCCCAGGCCAAACCAGAAGATGGTGGTAGCGGCGCGGTAATTGTGTTGTTAAAGGCTTAAAAAAACTTTTATTACGTCTGCAAATGCTACTTTTGACATCGCATTGGATTAACGCTACGATTAAAGCTCCTTTAATTATTCATGGTTAAATATATGGTCGAACCTTCAGTATTGCAAAAAGCACGTAATACCAAATCTACCCGCTTATGGTTTTTAGTATTGTTAGTGGTGGTGGTGATTGCGTTATATATGTTGGGCATCATCAAAAAAGGGTTTGCAATAGGCCTGGGTATTTTGTTGCTGGCCGCTATTGGCATACAAACCTTTGATTATGATTTAGATTTAGGTACTTTATGGGAAACAGGCAGCATTAAAGAATCGCGTGTGCAACATACACAAGATGGTGTGGTGCTAAAAGGTGATTGTGTAAAACCTGCAGGCAAATCAGAAGAGTTTGATTTAAACTGTAGTAATTTTAAAACGCAGGCAGAGGCGCAACAAAAGTATGATTATTGTGCAGCGCAGATTGCTGAAAATAACAGTAGCCTTGATAAAGCTAAAATTATGTCACTTGATGTTTATGGCTTAGACGGTAACAAAAATGGCATAGTATGTGAATCATTGCCGCAATAAAAACGTATCTATCATTTCGATGCTCTGCAAGGCTTATGGATATTAGCTTGCAGAGCATTTAATTTTTATCGTGCATAAAACCGCATGAAATAGCATCAATTTTGGCCTATTGTTCACCCAAAAATCCACCGCTTTGATGTGCCCACAGGCTGGCATATAAACCACCTTGTTTCTGTAATTCGGCATGGCTGCCTTGCTCAATAATATTGCCGCTATCCAATACAATCAGTCTATCCATTGCAGCTATCGTGGAAAGTCGATGTGCAATTGCAATCACCGTTTTTCCCTCCATTAAATCGTATAAACTGCTTTGTATCACCGCTTCTACTTCAGAATCCAGCGCACTTGTCGCTTCGTCTAACAGCAAAATCGGTGCATCTTTTAGCATGACGCGGGCAATTGCAATGCGTTGGCGCTGGCCGCCAGAGAGTTTAACCCCACGCTCACCCACATGTGCATCGTAACCAGTGCGGCCTTTGGCATCGCTTAAACTGAGTATAAATTCATGCGCCTCAGCGCGTTTGGCGGCGGCAATCATCTCAGCCTCGGTAGCATCTGGGCGGCCGTACAAAATATTATCGCGTACGCTGCGGTGTAGCAGTGACGTATCTTGCGTGACCATACCAATGCTAGCGCGCAGGCTGTTTTGGGTGACGCTATTGATGTTTTGGTCATCAATTAAAATCTGCCCTTTTTCAACCTCATAAAAGCGCAACAGTAAATTAACAATGGTAGATTTACCTGCGCCAGAGCGGCCAACTAGCCCGACTTTTTCACCCGCTTTAATATGTAAATTAAGCTGATTTAAAATGGTTTTATTACTGTTGTAGTTGAAATCTACCGCATCAAATTTAATCTCGCCTTGCATGACATTTAAAGGTTTCGCATCAGGTGCATCGATAATTTTGTTGTGCGTGGTCAACGTATTAACACCATCTTGCACCGTACCCACTTGCTCGTACAGCGAAGTCAGCTCCCACATCACCCAGTGCGATACACCATTTAAACGCAGCGCCATTGCTGTGGCAGCAGCCACACCGCCTACACTCACTTGCCCATGGCTCCACAGCCATAAGGCAGTAAACCCCACTGCGATAATCAGAAGCATATTCAATGTGTGATTCACCACTTCTACCATACTCACCAAGCGCATCTGCTGGTGCACGGTGCCTAAAAACTCGCCCATGGCGGTTTGTGCATAAGAAGCCTCGCGCCCCGCGTGGCTGAACAATTTGACCGTGCTAATGTTAGTGTAAGCATCTGTGATGCGCCCAGTCATTAAACTACGTGCGTCGGCTTGGAATTGCGAAACCTTACTCAGTTTAGGTACAAAATAAGTCAACGAAAGACTATAGGCCAGCAACCACACCAAAAATGGCAGTGCAATCAATGGATTAAAATAAGCCACAATGCCCACCATGCTGCCAAAATACACCACCACATACACCATAATATCGGCGACGATAAACCACACATCACGCACCGCCAGCGCAGTCTGCATCACTTTTGCCGCAACGCGCCCAGCAAACTCGTCTTGATAAAAAATCATGCTTTGATTCAGCATGAGCCTATGGAAATTCCAGCGCATGCGCATGGGGAAGTTACCAGCTAAGGTTTGGTGCTTAAACAAGGTCTGTAAGACGATGAGCAAAGTACTTGATACTAGAATCACTGCTAGCCAAGACAGGCGTGTGCTTTCTATTGTCCATAATTCTGCAGGTGAAATGGTGGCGAGCCAATCCACCACTTTGCCCATCATGGCGAATAAAAATGCCTCGAATGCCCCTATTAATGCGGTGAGTACCGTCATGCCGAGTAGAAATGGACGCAAACCTTGCGTGCAGCCCCAAGCAAACGCCCAAAAGTTTTTGGGCGGTGTGGCAATTAATTTTTCAGGGAAAGGCTTGGCGAGCGTTTCAAAATATTCAAAAAAACGTGCCAGCATCTTAGATTGAAACAAGCGTGTTTGAAACTAGCGTACAGACAGCCTCAGCCGCTATACCTTCGCCACGACCAGTAAAGCCGAGCTTTTCTGTGGTAGTGGCTTTGACATTAATTTGTGAAATATCCACTTGGCAATCTGCTGCAATGTTTTCACACATTTTTGCAGTATATGGCGACAATTTAGGCGCCTCGCAAATCACGGTAGCATCGATATTATTCACTGTATATTTTTTGGCTTTTAATAGGTCTATCACATACCGCAATAAAACGCGTGAATTGGCGTTTTTATAAGTATCGTCCGAAGGCGGAAAGTGCTTGCCAATATCACCCAAGGCCGCCGCCCCCAATAGTGCATCACAAATAGCATGCAGCAACACGTCTGCGTCAGAATGGCCTTCTAAGCCTTTATCATACGCAATCTCAACGCCGCCGATGATGCATTTTCGGCCGACGACCAACCTATGCACATCAAATCCATGACCAATGCGCGTCATGCTTTTTCCTTTGTAAACAATGCTTCTAGCAAAATTAAATCTTGCGGGTAAGTAATTTTTAAATTGCGCAATTCACCTTGCACTAAAGTGGGCTGCAAACCCAGCGCTTCGATGGCCTCAGCTTCGTCAGTAGGTGCGCCTTCAAAGGTTTCTAGTGCATTACGCAACATGCTATAACGAAACATTTGCGGTGTTTGCGCTTGCCATAAACCCTCACGAGCAACAGTGCCTGCTACTCTATTGCCTAATTCAGATTTCTTTAAGGTATCTGCCACGGGCAACGCCAGCAAGCCGCCAACGGCGTCATTCTCTAGCGTATTCAATAAGCGATCTAATAACGCACTCGTCAAGCCAGGCCGCGCTGCGTCGTGCACCAGCACCCAATCGTCATCGGCCACTTGCATAGACCGCAAAGTATTTAAAACAGTTTCACTACGACTTTCGCCACCTGTGTAATGCAGCTTTAATTTACTAGCAGGGTCTAGCGGCAAATCACGCCAGAACATGTCATCTGCACTTAAAGCAACGTGTATGCTGGTAATGCGCGGATGATTGAAAAAAGTTTGAATGGTGTGCGAAATAATCGGCTTGCCAGCCAGCGGCATATACTGCTTTGGCAACACATTCTGCATGCGGTTGCCTGTTCCCGCAGCGGGGATAATTACATGAAAAAACGCCATACTAGATTTTAGCATGGCGTTATTTGCAGGTTGAAACTAAATACCAATTTTTATTTATGGTCTAGTGATATTTGATAATTAACTCTGTCGGAAATAGCTTTTTAACTTATTGATTTAATTGAATTTAAAAATTATAAGAATCCGCCTAGAGTCTATCGGGCTTTTTAGTTTAGTATACTGATTATTATTGCGCAAATGTGCCAATCGGCATCTTCAAAAGGTGCCATTAGTGTAGTTAAAGATAGCCACTGGATATTATCGGTTAGTGACTATTTAATTTAAAAAAACATTGCTTATAAACCGTGGTTTGGTGTGCCGTAATTTTTAATTGCTTTGAAAATGGTAAAAAAATCGTAACGTTTGAAAGCAATAAAGCGCTCACAGTTTCTATGATGAGCTGATTTTAAAAAAGTAGACCAGAGCACAATATACTTTCACACATACAATTTAAGGTGACTTCATGTACTACATCGTTATGACCAACAAATCATTTAATCAAGCCGCTACGGACCTTGAATCAGCTGTTATTCGCAATGGCTTTCGGGTGCTACATGTGCACGACTTAGCGAAGACTCTTCGCGCTAAAGGTGTCGCATTTAATGAAGAATGCAAGGTTTTTGAGGTATGTAATCCAGTACAAGCTGCAAAGGTTTTATCCACGGATATGCGCCTAAATATGGCTTTGCCATGCCGTATCTCGGTATTTACAGAAAATGGGAAAACTAAAATAGGCCTGATTAAACCTGCACAAATGCTTTCTGCACTATCGAATGATGTAGCGTTAGTCGAAGTTGCAAAAGAAGTAGAAGTATCAACCATCAAAATGGTTGATGAAGCTAAATAAATACTTATATTTTTTGTGCTCTTAAGCTACCACTAATCTTCCTCACCAGCCCTCTCTCCGCCTTGAATGTCATCTTCATCGGCACTACGGTGACACTTAACGCAGTTATTGAAGTCACGAATACCCTCTTCAATATGTTTTCTACGAATATTAGATTGTGAATGCTCATGACAGCCATAGCAGGTGTAGCGTTTGTAGTCGTCACGCACATGACAGGTCACACAACGGCCGTTGTGGTCACCATCCAACACAAAATATTTGTTGTGGTCGAATGTTGCCGGTAACCATTTGTCTTGGCCGTGGCACTGGGAGCAGTTTCGGGTGATCTTCTGGTGTAAAGTGTCATCGGGTGATTGATGACAATCTTGGCACTGCTTGCGCGTATCAAGTTTCAGTAAGGCATGATTAAAGTGCCCTTGCACTTTGTAGCGTTTAACGCCAGCATGATCACTGTGGCAACCTACGCAGTTCTGGCTAATCAATTGTTGGTGAAAAGGAGCTGAAGTAAGTGGTTTTGTAATGGCTATGCCTTTTGTCGTTAATCGACCAATGTCTGCTGGTTTGTGGCAATTTACGCAGCGTTCGTAAGTAGCTCCGATTAGTGGTGCATGGCAGGCAAAGCAGTCAGTATTTAAATGTTTATGGCCAGAAATTAACTTGCCTGGTGCAACCATCAGATGTGGGTAGGTAAAAGACAGAAACGCCAGCGTAATAAGATTGGCAGCAAGAAT
>JAABQZ010000063.1 GCA_011391175.1 Methylophilaceae bacterium
AGATAAAGCGAAAGACTTTTTTGGTTAATGTGAGTCACTACCTAACTACAATCTAATGCTACATTGCATGTAAGCAATAAAAAAGCGCACAAAGTGCGCTTTTTTATTTACTTCTTAATTAACAAATACTGCATTAATTTATGTGCGCCAAGGGTGTTTTGGCATATTGCAAACACCCGCCACATCAACACCCGCTTGTGCCACAATATGGTCGTTTTCTACCGAGTCACCACTTACGCCAATAGCACCAACTAGCATGCCTTCGTTATCGACAATTGGCAGGCCACCTGGGAATGTAATCAAGCCATCATTAGAATGTTCAATGCCGTAAAGTGGTTGGCCAGGTAGTGACAGTTTGCCGATTTCGCCTGAAGGCATAGCAAAATGACAGGCTGTTTTTGCTTTTTTGATGGCAATATCAATGCTGCCGACCCAAGCGTCATCCATGCGGGTAAAGCTTTTTAAATTGCCGCCTGAATCTAAAATGGCGATACACATTTTTACGCCTATTTGTTTCGATTTCTCTACGGCTTTATCTACAATTTGTTGTGCGAGTTCATAACTTACATGCATTTGAATTTCCTTTATTGATGGGTAATACGTCATACTAGCACATTCGCGTATATCACTCTGTAGGCGGTCGTGAAGTGCTTATTTACATCTGCTTACCAACATTTAAGCCAATGCTTACATTCCAGTTACATGCGTGCCATCAAGCTGTAACATCCACCGCCTATAATGAAATCTCTTTACAAAAGGAGTTTTAAAATTATGAATCAAAAGTTCATCAGCAATGTTTTTACTAGCACTTTACTAGTTGGCGGCTTAGTTGTCTCTAGTTTACAGGCTAACGCAACTGGTTTCCATGAGGGTCTAAATAACCATGGCAAAACCATTTCATCTGCCAAATTTTATGAGGTGTTAGCCCATACAAAAATGGATCATTTAGGTTACAATTTTGGTAAGCCTGATGAAATACAAACGCTTAAAGACATCTCAGGCGCTAGCGTAGGTTTTGTTTGGGTATATCGTGATGCAGTACAAAAGGATAACGGTAAGCAAGATGCTCACTTTGTGATTATCGATGGCAAATTGCAATACGCCACTTTATCTAACGCGTCATAAATGTTCATTTAATCATTGTTAGGTTAATCAATAACCTATCCCAGAACAGCCCGCAAGTGTGGGCTGTTTTTGTTTGTGCTGATTAAGTGTTAGATTTAGATATGCATACATAATTTTGTAAAAAATTAAATAAACATATGCTCTACAAGGCAATATCCATGCGGATTTCTGGGCATCTGTTTGATCATTTTAAGCTATTTTGAATCGCAATTAACTCTGCATTTGCATCACTATAACCTTCATATTTCTTTCCATCGGTTCGCGCATACCAATACCGACTGTTCCACTCATCACCTTCAATTTTATGCAATACCGCGTGTATCCAATTGGCCATTGGGTCTGAGTAGTCTTGCGCGATTTTATGTGATTGGTCCCAATCGCCCTCTAGGGCAGCTTGTACGGCAAGTAGTAAGGCTGGCTTATTCATTCTCTAGCTCAAAATAGCCAAGTTTTTTGCTTCTTGGCAGTGCTTTTAATTGCGCTTCGGCAACACTAGCGGCGGATCTGTCCACATATAATTTTGAAACGATGATTTTGATGGGTGGGTTAGCGCGTGTATAACGTGCACCTTTGCCAGACGAATGCGCGGCAAACCGCGCGGGTAAATCGTTCGTGATGCCTGCGTAGTAGGCGCCGTTATTGCACTCTAATAAGTATAAAACCCAAGACATATTGTCAGACTAACGTGGATACTCAATGCTACCTTTTTGAATAAACTCTATTTTATAGCCGTCTGGGTCTTCTACAAACGCAATAATAATGGTGCCGTGTTTCATCGGCCCAGCTTCACGCACCACTTTGCCACCTCTGGCTTTTACCTTGTCGCATGCCGCATAGGCATCATCCACCTCAAGCGCAATGTGCCCATAGGCGCCACCCATTTCATAACTAGTTTTGCCATAGTTATAGGTAAGCTCTAACACGGTATTGTCATACTCATTACCATAGCCCACAAAAGCCAGCGTAAATTCGCCATCAGGGTAATCGTGCTGCCGAATCAGCTTCATGCCTAGCACTTCGGTATAAAAGGCAATTGAACGGTTTAAATCACCAACACGCAACATGGTGTGTAAAATTCTCATTTTTTTATTCTCCTTGATTACGACTTGATGTAATGGTGTAGTATTTTTGCATGAGTTGTTCTTGGGTTTCCACCACATCTGGGTTTAGCGGAATGCAATCGACCGGACAGACCACAACGCATTGCGGTTTATCGAAATGCCCTACACATTCGGTGCATAAATTAGGGTTAATTTCGTAAATTTCTTGGCCTTGATAAATGGCCTCATTAGGACATTCTGGCTCGCATACATCACAATTGATGCATTCGTCAGTAATATAAAGTGCCACTATTTTACCTGTCTACTCTTTACCAAGTTTATTCTTAATGGCGGCATCTACCGTAGGCGACACAAACTGATGTACATCGCCACGTAGCGTCGCAACTTCACGCACTAAAGTAGATGATACGAACATATACTGTTCAGACGGCGTTAAAAATATGGTTTCCAGCTTGGGGAACAGCTTGCGATTCATGCCAGCCAATTGAAATTCATACTCAAAATCACTCGCAGCACGTAAGCCACGAATGACCATTTGTGCACTTTGCGCTTGCACAAACTCCATCAACAAGCCACTAAAGCCCACCACCTTAATATTCTCAGACGTTTTAAACACATTTTGTGCCAACGATACGCGTTCTTGAAAGCTAAACAGCGTGCGCTTATTAGTACTACCCGCTACCGCTACAATCACTTCATCAAATAACGCAGCTGCGCGATGCACAATATCCTCATGCCCTAAAGTAATCGGGTCAAACGTACCGGGGTACACCGCAGTTAATTTTTTATGCATTTTTTACACCCAATTAGCTATTTGTATTTGCAATGAGTAAATGATAAACCACATTGCCCGCTTTTCCACTTTTTTGTACTTGCCAAACATCATCATCTTGCAGTGCATATTCTGCCTCGGCATAGACCATACCATTTGGTGCAAGATGTTGTTTTAACTGGGGTAATAACTGTGCCAGCCAGTTTTTGTTGTAAGGCGGGTCGCAAAAAATAATATCGAACAATTGTTTATTTTGGCTTAAAAAAACCAGTGCATCTTGCTGCAAAATCAGCATTTCACTGGCATTCAGTATGGTTTGATTTTGCTTTAACGCTTTAAAAGCAAGTGCCGATTGCTCAATCATGGTCACGCTTTTAGCGTTTCGCGAAAGCGCCTCAAAGCCCATCACCCCAGTGCCCGCAAACAAATCGAGACAAGTTTTGCCAGTTAAATCTTGCCCCAGCCAATTAAATACAGTTTGTCGCACACGGTCTGGTGTAGGGCGTAACCCTTCAACATCGGGAAATTTAAGTAAGCGACTACGCCAAACACCGGCATTGATGCGGACTTGATTGCTCCTGGCTTTTTTGATGGGTTTTGACAAGGCTTTAGCTTAAGAGCAAAACCATATTTTAACCCAACTGAATTGTTTGGAATTATCTTTTGTTTTTGCTACTACTGCGCGACTTTAATTTGGTTGGCACGCTTACAGCGCTACTAACTTTTGTCGCCACACTTATTGTGCGCCAACTGTCACACTGACAAAATCTTGTGGTTTAATGCGACGTTGAAATGCATCTTTGATTTGCTTAGCCGTTACCTTCGCGACTTGCTTATTAAAGTCTTCCAAGTAAGTGAGTGGTAGTTTGTGAAAACCTATTAAACTCAAGTAATCTAAGATTTTTGCGTTGCTATCAATGCGCATCGGAAAGCCGCCAATAATATTATCCTTCGCGGCTTTAAGTTCTTTTTCCGTCACCCCATTGGCAATAAATTTGGCTACAGTGGCATTCACCACTTTAGTCGCCTCATCCGCTTGTTCTTTTTTGGTTTGCAAGCCGATTTGAAATGGTCCTATTTCAGCCATCGGCATAAAATAACTATAAACACTATAAACCAAGCCACGTTTTTCACGCACTTCCTCAGTCAAGCGCGACACAAAACCACCACCACCCAATACATAATTACCTAGATACAGGGCAAAATAATCGGGGTCGCCACGTTTAATGCCAGGGTAGCCCAACAGAATATGCGCTTGGCTTGCAGGATGCACAATACGCTGTTCGCTGGAGGCAGACGGATAGGTTACCTCAGCAATTTTTGGTACAGCCGCGCCTTGTGGCAAACCCTTTGCTGCGTCCTCAGCAATCGTTTTTGCTTGCGCTTCTGTCATGTCCCCAATCAACGCAATCACTGCACTTTTGGCAGTGTAATAAGTGTTGTAAAACGCAATTAAATCGTCACGTTTCATGGCGTTAATAGTTTCAATCTCACCGCTTTCGTCCAAGCCATAAGGGTGATTGGGGTATAACGCCTGTATAAACGCTTTGTTAGAAATGCTTTCTGGCTGGGTCGCAGATTCTTGAAGACCTGCCACAATGCGCGTTTTTTCACGCTCCAAAATGGCTTGTGGGAAGTCTGGCTTATGCAAAATTTTGTTAAATGTTTCTAATGCTTTTGCGCTTTCGCTGGTCAGCGTGCGCAGCTTAAACGCAGCACGATCTACATCTAATTCACCGCCCAAGTTTGCACCAATATCGGCAAATGCGTTGGTGATGGCTTCCTCGTTCATGCCGTCTGCGCCTAGCGTCATTAAATAGCGGGTCACTCCTGCTACGCCAGAGGTAGCTTTGGTGTCGCGCGCACTGCCTGCAGGGAAATTGACTGCCATATCGATAATCGGCAAATCATGATTCTCGACAAAATAGACTTGCGCGCCGGTGCTGGTTTGCCAGTGGTTGATTTTAACGGCCGCATTGGCTACAACGTTAAACGAGATGAGTAATAAGACTAAAGCAGATTTAAAAAACATTTTTTATTCTCTATTTTTTAATGGGTGTGAGGCTGGCCAACTGGTTTGGCATTCGGGTCTATCGGTTGCGGGTCTAGCGTGGCTACCGTCATATTATCTTTAATCAGATACTTCTTCGCCACCGCCTGAATTTGCTCTGAAGTCACCGCTTTTAACTTTTCCGGATACTCTTTAAGCAAGCGCCAGCTGTAATTCATTGTCTCTAGTTGGCCAATTTGCATCGCTTGGTAGAACATGCTGTCACGCTGATACACAAGCGCCGAAATCACCGCCGCTTTAACGCGGTCTAACTCTTGCTGTGTCACGCCGCCTGTTTTAATTAGCTCAATTTGGGCAATTAATGCAGCTTCTAATTCAGCGACTGTTTTACCTTCACTCGGCGTTGCCACCAACTCAAATAACGATTCTCGACCTCTTGAAGTGCTGTCGTAACCAGCGCCCACATCAAGCGCGATTGAAGTTTCGCGTACCAATTTTTGGTTTAACCTAGCTGAATCATTGCCGCTAAGTACACCTGCCAGCACGTCCAGTGCATAAGGCTCCCACGCCTGCTCGGCCGAGATTGGCTTGTCTGATAAAGTCGGCGTATGAAAGCCCATCGCTAAATAAGGTAACTTACCAGGCGCTTTCACCACCAAACGCCGCTCGCCCGTTTGCGGCGGCTCGGTTTGCGGTTTGCGCACAGGTAGTTTTTTAGCTTTTAGCTTGCCAAAATGCAGCTTGGCCAGCTTCACCACTTCTTGAGCTTTTACATCCCCCACCACGACTAGAGTCGCATTATTCGGTGCATACCAGTTGTTGTACCATTCGCGGGCATCAGCAGCGGTCATGTTTTCCAAATCATTCATCCAGCCCACCACTGGCCGCGCGTAAGGGTGCGCTTTAAACGCAGTGGATTGAAATTGCTCGTTCACACGCGATTGCGGCTTGTCTTCGGTGCGCCAGCGCCGTTCTTCCATCACCACTTTAATTTCTTTGGCAAACTCTTCATCCGTAATCACCAAATTCGCCATACGATCGGCTTCTAGCTTCATGGCAAGCGGCAAGTGTGATTTTTCTAACTGTTGAAAATAACAAGTGTAATCTTGACCAGTAAAGGCATTTTCCTTGCCGCCAGCAGCAGCAATTAGGCGAGAAAATTGTCCAGCAGGTACTTTTTTGGTGCCTTTAAACATCATGTGCTCTAACACGTGCGCCACGCCGGTTTTGCCATTGACTTCATCAAGCGCACCTGCGCGATACCATACTTGCGATACCACCACGGGTGCGCGGCGGTCTTCTTGTACAATAATTTTCATGCCATTATTTAGTTTAAATTCCTGAATTTCAGCTAGCGCCATGGCGGGCAGGATAGCCAAACTTAATAGCAAAATTTTTATTTTTAGCACAAGATAATCTTTCTAAAACAGGATGATTTTGAATGAACACACTAATGACATGCGCCAATTTAGTTTAGTTCGTGCGCGTATGTCAGTTTACGACTAAAATAACGCGTAGTGAATATTTAAAGTAGAGTTATGTTCGATTTTTTTAAGAAAAAGCCCATAGAAACTGCTCCCCCGAACCCACAGCCAAATGCAGAGCCAGCGACAGAAGTGGTTCCAGTCTCTGAAAGCGCGCCTGCTGTCGAAGAAAAACCAGAAGCAGTAGAAAAACTAAGCTTTAGCCAGCGTTTAAAACAGGGCTTAAGCAAAACCCGCCAGCAATTAGGCAGCCAACTAAACAGCCTATTTGGCGGTGGCAAAATTGATGCTGACACTTACGAAGAACTAGAAACAATCTTACTGACCAGCGATATCGGCGTAGCCGCAACGCAGCGCTTATTAGAGAGCTTAAAAAAGCGTGTTAAACGTGAAAATTTAGAAGACACCAGCGCCTTAAAACAGGCCTTGAAGGCCGAGTTGCTCGCAGTTTTAGCGCCTTTAGAAAAACCGCTACAAACTAATACCCATGCGCCTTTTGTCATCATGCTGGCAGGCGTCAACGGCGCTGGTAAAACGACTACTATTGGCAAACTGGCTAAGCTGTTTCAAGCACAAGGCAATAGTGTTTTAATTGCTGCGGGCGACACCTTTAGGGCGGCCGCACGCGAGCAATTGCAAGTGTGGGGTGAGCGCAATAATGTCACGGTGATTGCTAGTGAGGGCGGCGACCCAGCCGCCGTGATTTTCGATGCTGTCAATTCTGCCATCGCCAAAAAAATCGATATTGTGATTGCCGATACGGCTGGCAGACTACCTACGCAAATGCACTTAATGGATGAAATTAAAAAGGTGCAACGCGTTATCGGCAAGGCGCTACCCAACGCGCCGCACGAGATTTTGCTGGTGATAGATGCCAATACTGGCCAAAACGCAGTCAGCCAAGTGAAAGCGTTTGATGACGTACTGGGTGTAACTGGTCTGGTGCTGAGCAAATTAGACGGCACTGCCAAAGGCGGCGTCATTGCAGCGATTGCGGAAGCACGCCCTATTCCAATTCGCTATATTGGTATAGGCGAAGCGATAGATGATTTACGGCCGTTTAGCGCACTTGAGTTTGTGGATGCGCTATTTGATTAGTTAATTTGATACCTATTTAACTAGGTATCAAATAGATAAGCATCAAAACACCTGGCCTGCAGACCTTATGGATACTGCTTCTCAGGGCGGTTAATTTTTATCGTAGCAAATAGCCCACTGCATATGGAATGCAAAAAGCCACGTATTTAGCGATATAATCTGAGCAATGATTACTTTTGACAATGTCACCAAACGCTACCCTGGCAGCCACGAGGCGATTAGCAACGTGAGTTTTGCCATTGAGCAAGGCGAGATGGTGTATGTCACCGGCCATTCTGGCGCTGGCAAAAGCACCTTACTTAAGCTGATGGCGGCAATTGAACGGCCTACTTCTGGCACAGTACTTATTAATAATCAGAACGTGAGTAAATTAAAAGAGGCAACGCTGCCTTACGTACGGCGCAAGTTTGGGTTGGTGTTTCAAGACCATAAACTGCTGTATGACCGCAATTGTTATCACAACGTAGCACTGCCGTTAGCGATTAACGGCATTACGGGCGCAGAAGTGGGTAAGCGTATTCGAGCTGCGTTGGATAAAGTGGGCTTGCTAGATAAAGAAAAAGCCATGCCCATTACATTATCAGGCGGTGAGCAACAACGGTTGGCCATCGCACGGGCGGTGGTTTCTCGGCCAAGCATATTGATTGCAGACGAGCCAACAGGTAACTTAGACCGCAATTATGCGGAAGACATCATGACGTTGTTTGCTGCGTTTCAGCAGGTGGGTGTGACTGTGATTGTCGCCACACATGACGCACTTGGTAATGCCAACTACCAAAGCAAAGTCTTGCACCTTAATCAGGGTAAACTCACCAATATAGAGGCGCCAGTCAACTTAAAGGCATCGACATGAATGCGTTGCTGACCCAGCACCTACAGGCACTTGAATTAGTGCTGCGCCGCTTTAAGAGCAACAAGCTGAATACGCTGCTGATATGTCTGGCGATTGGGGTGACACTTGCGCTACCAAGCATATTATATGCGGTGCTGGACAGTGTGAATGGCCTTGCCAATAACGTCAAAACTGAATCACAAGTGAGCATATTTTTGGCCACAAACACTAATGAAGATACGATTGCAAGTATCAAGACTGCACTAGAAAAAAACGAGGCGATTAAGAACTTTAAATTTGTCAGCAAACAAGATGCGCTGG
>JAABQZ010000064.1 GCA_011391175.1 Methylophilaceae bacterium
TAAGCTCTTGTTTGACTTTATTGCCGCCAATTTTTTGCACGTCTTTATGCTCTAAACGCTTAGTTGAATCCGGCTCTTTTTTTTCCATTGCAGGCAGCAAAATGTCTTTAATTTGGTCTAGCTGAAAGTCATTATCACCAAACAGCGTGATGATATTGTCTTTTTCGTTCAGCTCCACCTTGGCCGATGTGCCTTTAAAATCGTAACGATTGGTGATTTGCTTACCCGCTGTATCGATGGCATTTTTAAGCGCCACCATGTCCACTTCAGAGCTGATATCAAAACTTGGCATATTAAATCCTTACTCTTTTGCTTGCGTTATTATACCGAGAAAATTTTTATGCTCTGAAAGCCAATATCCAAGCGGCTTACAGGGCATCAAAATGAAGGTTACTCAAAATGACAAACGTAATCTAGCAATTCAGTCACTTCAATATCAAAGCTAGAGTTGCCTGGTACTGTAAATTTCTCACCTGCGCCATAAGTTTTCCAGCCAGTTTCACCTTGCAAACGCACTTTGCAGTTGCCACTGTTTATTTCCATCAGCTCTGGTGCCGCAGTATTGAAAGTGAGCGTGCTTGGAAAAATCACGCCTATGGTTGAACGTGTGCCGTTTGGCAACATGACAGTGTGGCTGACGCATTTACCATCAAAATACACGTTAGCTTTCTTTTTTACGCTTACATTATCAAACTGTGCCATTTTTCAATCCTCTAAATAATTATAGTTTTTTTACATTGCTGCGACAATTTGGTCGCCCATTTCGCTACATGATACTTTTTTAGTGCCTGCTTCAAAAATATCGCCAGTGCGACAACCTGCCGCCAGCACTTTTTTCACCGCATTTTCAATGCGCGCAGCCGCCACTTCATTATCAAATGTATAGCGCAACATCATAGCGGTAGAAAGCACAGTGGCAATTGGGTTGGCCAAATTTTTGCCTGCAATGTCAGGTGCGGAACCATGTGAAGGCTCATACAAGCCTTTTTTTGTTTCGTTCAGAGAGGCAGATGCTAACATGCCGATTGAGCCAGTGAGCATTGAGGCTTCGTCAGACAGAATGTCGCCAAAAATATTACCCGTCACCATCACATCAAACTGTTTTGGGTTGCGAATCAACTGCATGGCTGCATTATCCACATACATGTGACTAAGCTCTACTTCTGGATATTCTTTTGCCACGTCAATGACGATTTCTTTCCAAAACTCAGTGGTTTCCAGCACGTTGGCTTTATCGACTGAGCATAGTTTCTTGCCTCGCTTCATCGCAATATCAAACGCAACGTGAGCGATTCTACGCACTTCAGACTCCGCATACACCATAGTATTAAAACCTTCACGCTCACCATTTTCATTGGTACGCATACCGCGCGGTTGGCCAAAATACACATCGCCAGTCAACTCGCGCACAATCATAATATCCAAACCAGATACCACTTCTGGCTTGAGTGTTGAGGCATTGGCAAGCTCTGGATACAACACGGCTGGACGTAAGTTGGCAAATAGGCCTAAATCTTTACGAATTGCCAACAAACCGCGCTCTGGGCGCAACGGACGATCTAAATTATCGTATTGTGGGCCACCAACTGCACCTAATAAAACAGCATCAGCATCGCGACAGATTTTTTGCGTGAATTCTGGGTAGGGATGACCATATTGGTCGTATGCTTGACCACCCAATGGTGCGTGCACAAACTCCAGTGGCATGCCTTCTGTTTTTAACACTTCTAGCACGCGTAAGGCTTGTGCGATAATTTCTGGGCCAATGCCATCACCGGCAAGTACTGCAATTTTCATTCAATTTTCCTTATATTTTTATGATATTTATTAGGCAAACAACCAAGGCTGTGTCGCTTTGTGTTTTTCTTCAAACACCTTAATCTCATCTGCATGCAACAAGGTTAAGCCAATTTCATCTAAGCCATTGAGCAAATTGTGTTTGGAGGTTGCATTGATTTCAAAACCAAAAGACTCGCCAGATGGCAAAGTAACGGTTTGTGAAGGTAAATCAACATTCAAACGATAACCAACATTGGCTTCGCATTCTTTAAATAATCTGTCTACCATTGCTTCATCAGCCACAATCGGCAACATGCCATTTTTATAGCAATTACCAAAGAAAATATCAGCATAGCTAGGCGCAATAATCACGCGGAAACCGTAATCTTCAATCGCCCATGGTGCGTGTTCCCGGCTTGATCCACAACCAAAGTTTTCACGCGCCAGCATAATTTGCGCACCTTGGTAACGTGCTTGGTTGAGCACGAAATCTTTGTTTAAAGGCCGCGTGCTGCAATCCATACCAGGTTCGCCATGGTCGGTATAACGCCATTCATCAAATAAATAAGGCCCAAAGCCTGAGCGTTTAATCGATTTTAAAAACTGTTTGGGGATAATCGCGTCAGTGTCAATATTGGCGCGGTCTATCGGGCAAGCCAAACCGTCTAGTTGGGTAAATGCTTTCATGGTGCTTTCCTAAAATAACCTTCTTAAATTCTGTCCTAAGTGCTGCTAATTAAATAGTTCGCACATCTACAAAGTGGCCTGCAATAGCAGCAGCAACAGCCATGGCTGGACTGACGAGATGCGTCCGCCCACCTTGACCTTGGCGACCTTCAAAGTTACGGTTAGAGGTAGATGCACAACGCTCACCAGGGCTTAATCGATCCGCGTTCATGGCCAAACACATGCTGCAACCTGGCTCGCGCCATTCAAAACCAGCATCAATAAAAATCTTATCGAGCCCTTCTTCTTCCGCTTGGCGTTTTACCATGCCAGAACCCGGTACCACCATTGCTAGTGCGATGCTATTAGCGACTTTTTTACCTTTGGCCACAACCGCAGCGGCACGCAAATCTTCAATGCGCGAGTTGGTGCATGAGCCAATAAAAATCTTGTCTAATTTAATGTCTTCTAACAGCGTATTGGCGCTCAAGCCCATGTATTTCAAGGCGTTTTCGATACTAGTACGCTTGGTAGCATCCATTTCCTTAGCTGGGTCAGGCACGCGCCCACCAATCGGCAACACTTGCTCAGGCGAGGTACCCCAAGTGACTTGCGGTGCAATATCAGCCCCGTTCAATGTCACTACTGTGTCGAATTGTGCGTCATCATCCGTTTTTAGCGTATTCCAATAAGCGACCGCTTTATCCCAATCTGCGGCCTTGGGTGCGTGTAAACGGCCTTTTAAGTAAGCTGCCGTTTTTTCGTCTGGCGCAATAATGCCCGCGCGCGCGCCCGCTTCTATCGCCATATTACAAATCGTCATGCGGCCTTCCATTGAGAGGGCGCTAATCACTGCACCACCAAACTCAATGGCATAGCCGTTGCCACCTGCGGTACCAATTTTACCTATGATGGCTAATGCCACATCTTTTGCGGTAACACCGGCGCCCAATTTGCCGCTAACATCCACTAACATACGTTTAGATTTTTTAGCGATTAAGGTTTGTGTGGCTAACACGTGCTCAACTTCGGAGGTACCGATACCATGTGCCAACGCGCCAAATGCACCATGCGTTGAGGTGTGGCTATCGCCACAGACCACGGTCATGCCAGGCAAAGTTGTGCCTTGCTCTGGTCCAATCACATGAATAATGCCTTGATTGGCATGCTTGAACGGAAAGTAAACCAATGCACCGAAGTCTTTAATATTGTTGTCCAAAGTTTCCACTTGCAACCTGGAAATTGGGTCTTCAATGCCTTTATCCCAATCTTTAGTCGGCGTATTGTGGTCAGGATTAGCCACAATACTACTGTTGCGCCATGGCTTACGGCCAGCAATACGCAAGCCTTCAAACGCTTGTGGACTAGTCACTTCATGCACCAAGTGGCGATCGATATAAATGAGGCAAGTGCCATCCGCATCTTCGCGCACTAAGTGTGTTTCCCACAATTTATCGTATAGTGTTTTTCCAGCCATCATTACTCCTTAAATAATTCTCAAGCTTGCAGTGCACGCGCACTAGCGCTTTGTATTTTAACTGCTTGCGTTTTAACTTCTTTTAATTGAGCGTCACGCATCAATTTGTATTCAATCGCGTCCAACATTGCAAGCCACGATGCATCAATAATATCGGTCGACACGCCTACCGTGGTCCAGCTTTCATGCTGGTCTGCTGATTCAATCAAGACCCGCACTTTTGCCGCTGTTGCTTTATCAGAATCTAATACGCGCACTTTGTAATCAATCAATTTAACTTCGTTGATTGCAGGGTAAAAGCGCTCTAAGGCTTTGCGCACCGCTTTATCTAGTGCATTCACTGGGCCATCACCTTCAGCTACTGTGGTTTCTTCTTGCTCACCCACAGCAATCCTAATGCTGGCTGAAGAGTTCACGCCATCTGCAGCAGGTGCATGCGTGCTCACGTTATACTCTTTGAGTGTGAAAAACGGGCTAAGTTTACCTAGCTGTCTTTGCACCATGAGCTCAAACGAGCTTTCTGCGCTCTCAAACTGGTAACCTTCATGTTCCAATGTTTTTAGGTGCTCTAAAATACGCTTGGTATCTGAAGAATCTTTATTTAAAGTTGCATCCACTGCATTAATCTTATTTAACAAAGCACTGCGCCCAGCTACTTCAGACACTAGAATATGTCGCACATTACCAATTTTTTCTGGGTTAATATGCTCATACGAAATCGGGTTTTTGCTCACGGCATCAATATGCATACCACCCTTGTGCGAAAAGGCATCGTTACCCACATACGGCGCCTTGTCATTAAAAATCATGTTGGCGATTTCACTGACAAATCGCGCCGCAGACGTCAGTTCTGCCATGTTATCTGACGGTATACACTGCATGCCTAATTTAAGCTGCAAATTGGGAATGATGGCGCATAAATTAGCATTGCCACAACGCTCGCCAATGCCATTCATCGTGCCTTGAACCTGCACTGCACCCGCCTGTACCGCTGCGATTGAGTTAGCCACCGCCATTTCACAATCATTGTGGCAATGAATTCCTACTTGCACGTTGAACCTACTCACCACCGCTTTAGTAATGGTAGAAACTTCATCAGGAAAAGTGCCGCCATTGGTATCGCACAAGCACAGTACATCCGCTCCTGCATCTACAGCTGCCTGCAAAGTTTGCATTGCATAATCTGGGTTGGCTTTATAACCATCAAAAAAATGTTCGGCGTCAAACACCACCTCTTTACCCTGGTTTTTTAAGAAGCCAATGGTGTCGGCAATCATGTTCAAGTTTTCCTGCAAAGTGGTGCGCAAAATATCGGTAACTTGATAATCCCAACTTTTACCGAAAATTGCCACAGCATTTGTATTCGCGCTCAATAACGATTGCAAATTCCTGTCTTCAGTTGCGGCAATGCCCACTTTGCGCGTGCTGCCAAAAGCAATAATTTTTGCGTGCTTCAATTTAAGCGCACTTACCTGCTCAAAAAATTCTAGATCTTTCGGATTAGAGCCTGGATTACCTGCTTCAATGTAGCCAATACCCAACTCGTCCAAACGCTGCACGATTTTAAGTTTATCTTCCACCGTAAACGAAACGCCTTGCGCCTGCGCGCCATCGCGTAAGGTAGAATCGTATACAACTACTTGTTTCATTTATACGGCCTGACTTACTTTTTCCGATTTTGCAGATTCGCCGCAATACGCATCCGCAATGCATTGAGCTTAATAAAGCCACCTGCGTCACGCTGATCATAGGCGCCGGCATCGTCTTCAAATGTCGCAATGCTCGAATCGAATAAAGAGTCAGTATTGCTATCACGCCCCGCTACAATCACGTTGCCTTTATATAGTTTTAGGCGCACCCAACCATTTACCGACTTTTGTGTGTGATCAATCAATGTTTGCAAAGCTAGGCGCTCTGGACTCCACCAATAGCCGTTATAAATCATGCTGGCGTAACGCGGCATCAAATCATCTTTTAGGTGTGCCACTTCGCGGTCTAACGTTAAAGACTCAATCGCACGATGCGCTTTCAGCATAATGGTGCCGCCAGGGGTTTCATAGCAACCGCGCGACTTCATGCCGACATAGCGGTTCTCTACCAAATCCAACCTACCAATGCCGTGTTTGCCGCCAATTTTATTCAAATGCGCCAATAGATCATGCGGTTTCATTGCCTCACCATTCAAGCTGACGGGGTCGCCATTGACATATTCAATATCCAAATACTCAGCCGCATCTGGCGCTGCTTCTGGCGATACAGTCCAACGCCACATGCTGTCTTCCGCCTCAGCTGCGGGATTTTCTAGGTGGCGTCCCTCGTAAGAAATATGCAATAAATTGGCATCCATGCTGTAAGGGCTGCCACCTTGCTTATGCTTCATTTCTACAGGGATATTATTTTTTTCAGCATATGCCATAAGTTTTTCACGGCTAAGCAAATCCCACTCGCGCCATGGTGCGATAATTTGAATGTTCGGATTAAGCGCGTAAGCACCCAACTCAAAGCGTACTTGATCGTTGCCTTTGCCTGTCGCGCCATGTGAAATCGCGTCAGCTTTAGTTTCATTGGCAATTTCAATCAAACGCTTGGCGATTAAAGGCCGTGCGATTGAGGTGCCTAGTAAATACTCACCTTCGTACACTGTGTTGGCTCGAAACATCGGAAACACAAAATCGCGCACAAATTCTTCGCGCAAATCATCAATATAAATTTCTTTTACGCCAGCTGCTTTCGCCTTACTCCGCGCAGGCTCCAACTCTTCACCTTGCCCTAAATCGGCAGTAAAAGTCACCACTTCGCATTGGTATTCATCTTGCAGCCATTTTAAAATCACGGAGGTATCTAATCCGCCAGAATAGGCCAACACCACTTTTTTTACGTTTTTAATCTTCGCACTCATTTAACTTTACCTAGACTCAAATTTTTCTATTTAAACTTTACCTAATAACAAATATTCCATCAGCGCTTTTTGCACATGTAAGCGGTTCTCAGCCTCATCCCACACCACAGATTGCGCGCCATCAATCACTTCTGCTGCCACCTCTTCACCTCGGTGAGCTGGCAGGCAGTGCATGAACAGCGCATCTTTGTTGGCAACTTTCATCATGTCCGCGTCCACTTGCCAATCTGCAAAGTCACGTTTACGCTCTTCATTCTCTGCTTCAAAGCCCATGCTAGTCCACACATCGGTAGTCACCAGATCTGCGCCCATGGCGGCTTCCATCGGATCAGCGAAGGTCTCAAAATGGCTATTGCCATACAAGTTTGCGCGCTCTGGCTCTACCTCATAACCGGGTGGCGTAGAAACATGCACGTTAAAATCTAACAACTCGGCTGCTTGCAACCATGTATTGCAGACGTTATTGCTGTCACCTATCCACGCCACGGTTTTGCCCTTAATACTGCTAATATCGCCGCCTCTATGCTCAATAAAGGTAAAAATATCAGCCAAAATTTGGCAAGGGTGATATTCATTGGTGAGACCGTTAATCACGGGCACGCGCGAGTTTGCAGCAAATCGCTCAATAATATCTTGCTCAAAGGTGCGGATCATCACCAAATCGCTCATGCGCGAAATCACTTGTGCCGCATCTTCCACAGGTTCTCCACGGCCAAGCTGAGAATCGCGCGTATTCAAGTAAATGGCACTACCGCCTAACTGTTGCATACCCGCTTCAAACGAGAGGCGCGTGCGCGTACTGGCTTTTTCAAAAATCATTACCAGCGTGCGGTCCTGCAACGGCCAATACTGCCGATAGGCCTTGAACTGCGCCTTGATCCATTGCGTACGCGCAAAAATATGGTTCAGCTCAGCAGTGCTTAAATCATTAAACTGTAAGAAGTGTTTTATGGCCATAAATCAGGCTACTTTTGTCAAAGGCTGTGCATGCAAAAACCGCATAATAAGCGGCGCTAGACGACTTACCAACTCGCGCACTTCATGTTCGCTGATGACCAAAGGTGGTAGTAAGCGCACCACTTTTTCCGCTGTCACGTTAATTAGCAAGTGTGCTTCTAGCGCCATTTTCACCAGCTCACTGCATGGCCTGTCTAGCTCTATCCCCACCATTAAACCGGCATTTCGCACCACTTTAACGCCCGCTTCGTTTTTAAAGGCGTCTTTAATCAATTGGTTAATTAAATCACCCATTTTTTGCGCGTTTTCGCGTAATTTTTCGTTGGCAATCACATCTAGCGTAGTGAGGCCTGCCGTTGTAGCCAACGGGTTACCACCAAACGTAGAGCCATGCTTACCTGGAACAAATGTTTCTGCTGCTACGCCGCGCGCTAAGCACGCACCAATCGGCACACCAGAGCCTAAACCTTTAGCCAATGTCATCACGTCGGGCAACATGTCAGTATGCTGAAATGCAAACCAAGTGCCAGTGCGCCCAATGCCACTTTGCACTTCGTCTAACATGAGCAGCCAGCCATTGTCGTCGCATACTTGACGTAAACCTTGCATATAGGCCGCCATATCAGCAGGAATGTGAATACCACCCTCACCCTGCACTGGCTCTACCAAAATCGCCACCACATTGTTTTTGCGGCTAGCAATCGCTTTTACCGCTGCTAAATCATCAAACGGCACCCGTACAAAGCCGCTTACTAGCGGCTCAAAGCCAGCTTGTGCTTTTCTGTTGCCAGTGGCCGATAATGTCGCCATAGTACGGCCATGAAAGCTACGTTCCATCACA
>JAABQZ010000065.1 GCA_011391175.1 Methylophilaceae bacterium
AAGACGATTTGAAAGACAAAGCTACAAATTTAGCAGAATCTACAAGAAACAATATTGAGAAAACTGCCTCTGACGTGAAGCGTGGCGCGGAAGATTTAGCCACCAACGTAAAGCGCAGCGCTGAAGATATTGGCCATCACTTGCAAGAATCTGCAACTGAAGGCAAACATGAAGCCTTGGGTGTGATTAATAGCTTAAAAGGTCTATTGGCACAATATACCAACTCATCTAATGTTAACGAGTTAAAAGAGCAGATTTTGGACAAAGCCTATGAATTAAAACACACAGTGCACGACGAAGTAAGTCACGCTTACCACACAGGTAAACAGCGTACTGCGCAAGCTGTGCAAGAAAAACCTTTGTTAAGTTTAGGTTTGGCAGTTGGCGCTGGCGTTCTATTGGGTTATATCTTGGGTACTAAAAACTCTTCTAAATAATTATCGAGATACTTACTGAGAGACAGCCATGTTGAAAACTGTACTTAAATTAGTTGGTCAATTATTAATTGCTAAATTCTTGCGTAACCATATGCAAGATGCGGAAAATAATATGAGCAACAACGCCCAACATCATTTTAGTGCAGTTAAAAATAGTCTGGCGGCGTTGGTTGAAAACCACGCCGCCCTATTTAAAGCACAATTTCACAGCGATATGCAACGCATTGCAAAAAGCTTGTTAGGTTTAACTTTTATATTTTTTGCCATGTTATGTTCAGGTCTAACCGCTTTAATGTGGCTATTTGCCACCGCATGGAACAGCGCACATCGTGATTTAATCTTAGGAGCAACAATGATCTTACCCATACTGGTCGCCGTAGGCATTTTTCTGGCAATTCGTTACACCTGGAAAAAACAACCCCTCTTTGCAAAATCTATGGTACAAATTGAGAACGATTGGCGAGTATTTAGACATGGCTTAGATGGCACTGCCGATATTTCAGACGAAGCTACCCGTTAATCAACTATTGCAAGCTAACCATTGATTTGAAAATGATGGGATTGAAAACAATGAAAAACGTGTTATTGGTAGATGACCACAGCATCGTACGTCAAGGCTTAAAAAATCTAATTGCGCTAGAAGGTGATTTAACCGTCACAGGCGAAGCAGCATCTGGCTTGGAAGCGATTAATTTAGTGCGCTCAAACAAATATGACATCATAGTGCTAGATATTTCGATGCCAGATAAAAATGGTGTGGATACTTTGCACGATTTAAAACATGTTGCACCAGACTTACCTGTGCTGATTTTAAGCGGCTACGCCGAAGCGCAGTACGCACTAAATTTGATTCGTAACGGTTGCAAGGGATACTTATCTAAAGATGCCGATTCTGACGAGATTATCAAAGCCATTAGAACGATTGCCAATGGCAAGCGCTATATTTCGGCTGAACTGGCCGAATTGATGAGTGAACAACTCAGTCACCCCAGCGAAAAACAACTGCATGAAGCCTTAAGTGACCGCGAATTCCAAGTGTTTTTTAAACTCGCTGGCGGTTTAAGTCCAACCGAGATTGGGCTAGAGCTTAACATCAGCGTAAAAACTGTGAGTACCTATCGCACCCGCATTCTAGAAAAAATGAGCCTTAAAACTAACGCTGATTTGACCTATTACGCCATCAAAAATGGATTAATCACTTAATGTTGCTACAAACAGATGGTCAATCAACATCTGTAGGTAGTTGTCAGACAAAACCTGATACACATGTGCTAACGCACGCGCTAAAGTGTCCTATAATCAACAACAATGAGCTAATAATAGCAAACATGTCCGCCTACTCACCCCCCCATAAAACAAGTGCAAAAAATGGCAACCAAAAAAAGTCATCTCAACAGATGAAAATGTTACTGGTTGAAGATTCTAAATTGTTGTGCGACATATTATTAGATGCCATTAGTCACTTAAACAATATCAGCGTCATCGGGACTGCTGCCACGCAGCAACAGGCCATTAGCCTGTTGAATGAGACTGCATTTGATATTGTGTTACTAGACATTGAGTTAGCGCAAGGCAATGGATTTGAGGTGATTAAACACATACAGCAAGAAAATTATGCGTTTAAACCACCTGTGTTAATAATGCTTACCAACCATACGCATCCACACTACCGCAATTTAGCAAAAACCTTAGGTGTGCCCTATTTCTTTGACAAATCGATGGATTTTGATTTGGCGATTGATGCCATTGAGTTAGAGGCAGATTGTTTTTTTAATGCGCAGCATTAAAACAGACGTTTTGAAACATGCTTGAAATTCAAACATGGGAACTGACTAGTTATATCGTCACTGTATTTGGTCTGCCATTGGCTATATTTGCTTTTATTTGGCAACAACGTAAAGAGCGTGAAAATGAGGAAGAAGCCGTTTATCAACTGCTATCTGACGCCTATACCGACTTTCTAATGTTGGTCATGCAGAACCCTGATTTAAAATTACGCTCCCAATCTGAAATAAATGATTTAACCGAAGAACAGCGCGAGCGTATTCATGTGATTTTTGAAATACTCATCTCACTATTCGAACGTGCTTATTTGCTAGCCTATGAAGACAATATGTCAGGCAAACAGTTGCGTAGGTGGGCATCATGGGATGACTACATGCGCGAGTGGTGTGAACGTGACGACTTTAAGTTTATGTTGCCACGCCTGCTGCAAGGGGAGGATGCTTATTTTGCCGCCTACATTCAGAAAATTGCCAATGAAGAATCTAAATCTCAACCAATTAAATGATTACTCAATGCTATTGGAACCCAAATGAATATTTATGACGCACTTAGAGAAAGCCATGATGCACAGCGAGTATTGTGTGCCAATTTATTGGCAAGCGAGCCGGATGCTGGCACTCGCAAACAACTATTTAAAAGCTTAAAAGTAGAGCTGGAGGCCCACGCAGCAGCGGAAGAGCGCTTTTTGTATAGCCCAATGATGATGGAAGATGCTGGTCTTTCCGTGTCGCGTCATGCATTGGCGGAACATCACGAAATGGAAGAGATGATGGAAGAGCTCACCACTAACGACCCGACTGTACAAGGCTGGCTTACACGCGCAAAGGCATTGTGCGATAAAGTGAATCATCACTTAGACGAAGAAGAAAAAGTGTTTTTTCAACTATCTGGTAAAATTTTAACTGATGCTCAAAAAATCAAATTAGCCAAAGAATATATCGCGGATTACAACCGGCTTAAAATAAAATACAGTAATTAATAATCTAAAGGAACAATATGCAACATACATTACCTAGTTTACCTTATGCGAATAACGCCTTAGAGCCCTATATTTCTGCTGAAACCATTGCGTTTCACTATGGCAAACATCACCAAACTTACGTCACCAATCTGAATAAACTGATTGTAGGCACCGAGTTTGAAGATGCTAGCCTTGAAGAGATTGTCAAAAAGTCTTCAGGTGGGATTTTTAACAATGCAGCGCAGATATGGAATCACACATTCTACTGGAATGGCTTAAAGCCCAATTCCAGCGGTGCCCCACGCAGCGTCCCGAGCTCTGGGAAGCTAGCAGAAGCCATTGAAGCAAAATGGGGCTCTGCAGAGGCGTTTAAAACGGCATTTACACAATGCGCCGTGACCACTTTTGGCGCAGGCTGGGCCTGGCTGGTTAAAAAAGAAGATGGATCACTTGATATAGTGTCAACCAGCAATGCTGCTACGCCGTTGACTGGCCAAGCTATCCCATTATTAACTTGCGATGTATGGGAGCACGCATACTACATTGACTATCGTAATGCGCGAGCCGATTATGTCGAGAAATTTTGGAACATTGTTAATTGGGATTTTGTAGAGAAAAACTTTGCAAGCTAGTGTTTACTTGTCAGATGAGTCTGACACAACAATCAGTTTTAAGCTTATTTAATGGCTGACACTAGAGTTTGATAATGAACGTTATGCAATAAGAAATTCGATTGCGAATTAACCAGACATTAGGAGACATACAATGAACAGATTCACTGCAAAAAGTTTGACGACATCATTAGTTTTAGTTTGTGCATTAAGCATGACGGCATGTAGCAGTATGTCTACCCGTGATAAAAGCACAGCCGTAGGTGCTGGTATTGGCGCGGTAACTGGCGCGGTACTGACAGGTGGTAGTGCGTGGGGTACTGTGGGTGGAGCAGCCGTAGGTGGCGTAATTGGTAACCAAGTAGGTAAATAACATGCTGTAAATAAGAGGGTGTAAATAAATTTAAACACCTGCCAGATGGCGCAATCGCATCAATGCGTTGCGCCATATTCTTTTGTACCAGCTACTATTCTGGTATCACATTACTTTTGCATGGAAGTGAGCTTATAGCCTGCTTTCTTAAAAGCATTAATCAGTCCAACCTCCCCTGCCAGGTGAGATGCGCCGACCGCAATAAATACAGACTTCTCATTGGCCAGTGGCAAAGCACGCTCGGCCATTAACACGCTGCGATTATCCAGCAATTTATCTTTAATTTTTGCCCATAAATCGGCTGGCAACATACCAGCAGTAATTTTTTCATTCAGCGCTGTAATTCTGTCGCTGTCACCTTCTAAATAAACCGCCATCAAGCTTTCAAAATCGGCCACTTTTTGCTCTGGCGTGCGCTTTAATACAGCACGCAGCATCACCATTTGCTCTTCCATGCTAAAGTCATCCATTACACCAAAATGCTCTTTGGCAGTCTCAATCCCCACCACATTTTTGCCTAAATCTTCCGCTTTGGCCCTCAGTAAATTATCCTGTGCAAATGGCGTTTGTGGTTTGGGCAAATCAAATATCACTGCCAGCAACCACGGTTTCATTTGCATTGCGGCGCCCATGTGCATCACATGAAAATCGGCCAGTTCGCGCACTTGTTCAAACTCGGCATCTGTGAGCTGCGAGGCCAAATTACCTTCTTTTAACAGCATGACACTGGGGTCATTATTTTCACCCGCTTCCATCATAAAGGTATCGACACTATTCATGGCGGCAACCAAATTCGGACTAATATCCGCCACGCGGTTGTCATCGGTATGGATGGTACCAAACAAGTAACTCACCACGCCAGTGGGTGATTCCAGCTTCCAAAACAGACCCTTGTCAGTGGCAAGCGCGGCGTTACTAAAACATAAGAAGGCGAAAGCGATTGTTAAAAACTGCTTGCGTAGCATAGAAAACTTTCCTCAAAAATGGTCACAAAAAACCAATTAAAAACCTATGCTAAATGACTATTGAAACAACATTTGGTTGCACGTTTCTATACAACCATTGATTAACCTGCCCTGCAAGCCAATATAAACAAGGCTTACAGGGCAGGTTTATTTTCTCGCAGCCAAATTAAGTGTTTAACGTGCTTTTTTAATAGGAGATTTTTTGAATGGCGCACTTTTAAATGATGGCGACTGATTGTCACCAGCTTTAAAAGCAGCGTTTTTAAAATTATTAAATGCTTTTGGTAGCGGTTTTGCTCTAAAGACAGTCCCGTCAGATTGCTTAATACTCGCCATCACCGCAGGTTGAAACGCTGGCACCAAGTGCTTTTTGCTATTGCCAATTAAATCTGCACGCCCCATTTTTTTCAACGCTTCACGCAGCATCGGCCAATTGGCGGGGTCGTGGTAACGAATAAACGCTTTATGTAATTTACGCTGATTGCCGTTTTTTGGAATTGGCACATCATCAGAATCTGCTGTCACTTTGCGCAATGGATTTTTACCGCTGTGATACATGGCAGTCGCCATCGCCATCGGCGTAGGGGTAAAGTTTTGCACTTGGTCTAATCTAAACTCGTATTTTTTTAGCCACACTGCCAAATTCAACATGTCCTCGTCAGTGGTGCCTGGGTGCGCAGCGATAAAATAGGGAATCAAATACTGCTTTTTACCGGCTTCTGCACTAAATTTTTCGAACATCGCTTTGAATTCATCATATGCGCCCATGCCCGGCTTCATCATTTTGCTGAGTACGTTTTCTTCACTGTGTTCGGGCGCAATTTTTAAGTAGCCGCCGACGTGATGCTGCACCAGCTCTTTCACATACTCTGGCGATTTCACTGCCAAGTCATAGCGCAGGCCAGAGCCAATAAGTATCTTTTTGACGCCTTTAATGGCGCGCGCTTTGCGGTAAAGTTGAATCAGCGCACTGTGGTCTGTATTCAAGTTCTCGCAAATACCTGGATAAACGCAGCTTAATTTCCGGCACGATTGCTCAATTTTTTCAGATTTACAGGCGATGCGGTACATATTCGCGGTAGGCCCACCAAGATCTGAAATGATGCCAGTGAAACCATCCACTTTATCGCGAATTTCTTCGACTTCCTTCAGGATTGATTCTTCGCTACGGCTTTGAATAATACGGCCTTCATGCTCGGTAATGCTGCAGAACGTACAGCCTCCAAAACAGCCACGCATAATATTGACACTAAATCGAATCATCTCCCAGGCAGGGATTTTTGCATTTTTATAGATAGGATGCGGCTTGCGTGCATACGGCATGTCGTAGACATAATCCATCTCTTTAGTCGTCAATGGAATCGGCGGCGGATTTAACCACACTTCACGGTCACCATGCTTTTGAACCAATGCCCGCGCGTTGCCAGGGTTGGCTTCTAAGTGCAACACGCGTGAAGCGTGTGCGTACAGCACTGGGTCGGTAGATACCTCTTCGTAAGCTGGCAAACGTACCACTTGCATGCTTCTATCTGCTTTTGGCTTGCGTACGACGGTGATGGCATTTGTGCCTTCTGGTAATTTCGGCTCGTCTTTTTTAGCCTCGGTTTCACAGCTGGTTCCTGCTCCCATTTTCATTTCATAGGGGTCAATCGCTTTATCCACTGTGCCAGGCCGATCTAACTTGGTGCTTTCAATTTCATCCCAGCCTTGCGGAATTTGCTTGCGAAGAAATGCCGTGCCGCGAATATCCTGAATGTCACTGACCTTCTCGCCTTTGGCGATGCGGTGACTCAATTCCACTAACGCTCTTTCCGCGTTACCGTACAACAAAATATCTGCTTTACTATCCACCAAAATACTGCGGCGCACTTTGTCGCTCCAGTAATCGTAATGGGCAATACGGCGCAAACTGGCTTCAATGCTGCCAATAATAATCGGCACTTGTGAATACGCCTCTTTACAGCGCTGTGAATAGACTAACACTGCTCTATCTGGGCGTTTGTTCGGTGCAGCATCTGGCGTATAAGCATCGTCGCTCCGAATTTTTTTATCGGCGGTATAGCGGTTGACCATACTATCCATATTACCCGCGGTAATGCCAAAATAAAGATTAGGTTTGCCAAGTGCCTTAAAAGCGCTGGCATTTTGCCAATCGGGCTGCGCGATAATGCCAACACGAAAACCTTGAGCTTCTAATAATCTCCCCACTAGCGCCATACCAAAGCTAGGGTGGTCAATATAAGCATCGCCCGTCACCAAAATAATGTCGCATGAATCCCAACCCAGGACGTCCATTTCGGCACGCGTCATCGGCAACATATTGGCCGCGCCAAACCGCTTCGCCCAATAGGGGCGATAGCTGTGGATGGGTTTAGCGAGATTGTTGGTGTAAATTTCCATGAATAGTGTGCTAATGACTCAGCATAAGAACAAGCTGCGCATTTTACGCATTTTTCATTCAATTACAAAGGCTTATCTCGAATTAATTTCGAGTTTATTATCACTAGTAAGTGATAAGCTTAGCGATACACTTAACGAATCACCTAGTGTAGCAATTCGATGTAACCATCTTCATTAAGCGCGATTAATACCGCATCAACTTCCATCAAGTTTGGGTTCGCACGCTGAATGTCATCTGTAGATTTAAAACCATCTACTTGTTTTAGATATTCACGCAGCTTTAACTGCAAGCCTTGGCTGCGTAGTGCACACTCCTCAACCCCTTTAAGGGTTTTTTTGTATACCGTATTCATACAATATCTCCCAAAAAAATTTATTTTTTAGACTTATTATTAAATACTTTTCGTTTATACCAATTTAAATATAGACTAATAAAATGATGAATACAAACACTATTTACAAAATTACTGGTATGACTTGCAACAATTGCGTTGCTAGGGTGCAGGCTTCATTAGCGCCTTATGCAGAGGCGGTTGAAGTAACACTCAATCCAGCTCAAGTAAAACTCACCAATCAAAAATTAGACATTAGCGCGCTAAACAAGATACTGGAAAGCATAGGCCAATATAAAATTAGCGCCGAAGTAAACAAACCCTCAAACATTGATGTAGCCACTAGCATTGAAATCCCCACTACAAGTTTAGCCACTTACAAGCCATTAATACTGGTATTCGCTTATATTTTGGGCGTGACCGTACTAATAGAGTTTGCAAATGGCGAGTTTGGTTTGCACCGCTTTATGTCTAACTTTATGGCGGGGTTTTTCCTGGTGTTTTCGTTTTTTAAACTGCTGGATTTAACTGGCTTCGCCAATAGCTACGCCATGTACGACGTGTTGGCAAAGCGCGTACCGATGTATGGCTATATTTATCCCTTTATTGAGCTCGCTCTAGGGGCCGCATATCTATTGGCATACAAGCCAAT
>JAABQZ010000066.1 GCA_011391175.1 Methylophilaceae bacterium
AGTGCTTGACCCAAAAGGAAAAGCCATCCCATACTTACTAGCCAAGAAACCCTTTTATGGGGTTGTTGATATTTTAGGTGAACCTTATATCTCTGGTTACGAACCTATCATCGACCAATCTGGCAACTTGATTGGGGCTTGGTACGTGGGCTATAAAGTAGATGTAAAAGCACTGGGGCAAGCCATCAAAAAGTGGGCGTTTCTTCAATCAGGTTTTGCTGCTGTTTCCGATTACAACAATAATATTCGGTTTTTGTCCGAGCGCGTCACCCTAGACCAGGCTTCGAAAGTTTTAAATAATCCTACAGATAAATGGGTGATTGTGAGTCAGAATATTCCACAGTGGGATTTTCACGCAGTGATTGCATACCCTGCACGCGAAGCGTTTTGGAATAGTGCAAGTAAATTATATCCATTATTAATTATGGGTGGATTATTTGGCGTTCTCTTAATTATCCTTGCCTTACAAATGCTACGGCAACTTGTAATTGCGCCACTGGGTGGCGATCCGCAAACTGCCAGTAGTTTAGTAAGTCGCATAGAACAAGGGGATTTTGAGGAAGATGGCACGAAGGCGGAACCTGGCACGCTCATTGGTAATATGCTTAAAATGCGGCAACGCCTGCGTGAAATGCTGAATGAGCTACAACAAAACTCTGAACGACTCAGCGTTTCATCCAGCGTATTTGCGCACGCGCACGATGGTATTTTTATTACAGATGCTGATGCAAAGATTACTGAAGTAAATCCCGCTTTTACCACACTAACGGGCTATAGCAGAGAAGAAGCACTTGGGCGCGATCCTCATGAATTAGGCTTTGTCTATTTAAAAAAATCATTTTTTTCGAAACTATTCAGCAACACATCAAACAGTTATGCTTCAAGCAAAGCTGAGTGGCAGGGCGAGGCTTGGAGCAAAAAGAAAAATGGTAGCCAATACATGGCTTCACTAGACGTTTTCCCTGTGTATGATAACGCACAACAGTTTCAGCACTATGTCGGCCTATTTTCTGATATTACGCAACAAAAAGAGCACGAGAAGTCGCTGGAGCACATGGCTTATCACGACCCACTCACACAATTGCCTAATCGCGCCTTATTTTCAGACCGACTACAGCAAGCTGTAGCACGTGCGATGCGAAATAAAGAATCTGTCGCCATTTGTTATTTTGATTTAGATAATTTCAAGCCAATTAACGATAAACTTGGGCACGAAGCTGGCGATCAATTGCTCATCATGCTGGCGGAGCGTTTGCGTGGCAACCTGCGCGAAACGGATACCATTGCACGTTTGGGTGGCGACGAATTTGCCTTGTTATTATGTGGTTTGCAAACATTGGATGAATACAAGCTTACTTTAGATCGATTACTTACTGAAATTGAGACGCCATTTATGATTAATGATGAAACACTCAAAATCTCCGCCAGTATTGGCTATACTTTCTACCCATCCGATAACAACCCTCCCGACATTCTGTTACGCCATGCCGACCAAGCCATGTATCAGGCTAAAACAAATGGTGGCGGTCACCATCATTTATTTCAGTTACAAGCTTCACTGTTTAATTAAATCCTATAACTCTATCGTTCAGCATGGCAAGCGCTTATTACAAACTTCCAGATGGTTATGTGCTTGCGCTTGATGCCGAAAACGCCTTTCCCGCATTATCAGACGCACTCAATGAGCCAAATGGCTTAGTCGCTATTGGCGGCGATTTAAGCGTGGCGCGTTTACTCAGTGCCTACAAGCAAGGCATTTTTCCATGGTTCAGTGAGGGAGAGCCTATCATGTGGTGGAGCCCAAACCCACGCATGGTGCTGTACCCTGACGAATTAAAAATAAGCAAATCATTGGCAAAAACACTTAAACATAATCATCAAATTTATCATCAAAACGGCACCTTCGAAACCCGCATCAATACTGCCTTCCAGTCCGTTATAAAAGCATGCGGTAACACGCCTAGAAATGATCAGCCTGGCACATGGATTACCGATGAGATGATTAGCGCTTATTGTGATTTGCACGCGCAAGGATTTGCCGTATGTGCCGAAACTTGGCTGAATGGCGAACTAGTCGGTGGTTGTTACGGCGTAAAAATAGGTCGTATGTTTTATGGCGAAAGTATGTTTCACCTTGTGACGGATGCCTCAAAGGTAGCATTTGTGCATTTAGTTGACTATCTTAAAGGCCAACAAGTTGGCATGATAGATTGCCAAATGAAAACACCACTTTTAAGCAACTTTGGTGGACGCGAAATTAGTCGAGATGACTTTATACAAACGCTGACAAAATTGGTAAACTCTTAATATGAGCTCGGCGAATTTAACATGACCTTACCTAGCGAACCACCTCTACACAAGCTACAATTTTACGTCACTACGCCGTATCAATGCGGCTATTTGCCAAACAAACTGGCACAAAGTTTAATAGCTACGCCACACCACCTCGTCGACACCAATGTCTATAGTGGCCTGATTCAGCAAGGCTTTCGCCGCAGTGGAAAGTTCGTCTATCGTCCACATTGTGAAAATTGCAATGCATGTATTGCAGTGCGTGTCGTACTTAAAGACTTTGTGCCCAGCCGCAGCCAAAAACGCGCTTTTAAGCAACATGCAGACTTAAGTGCGCGCATTCTACCGTTGGGCTATCATCCAGACCATTTTGAGCTATATGCCAGTTATCAAGCAGCGCGCCATGCCGAGCCAGAAAACTTCAATGCAGACAAGGACGAGGCCGAACAATATCGGCAATTTTTGTGCATGAGCAATGTAGAAAGCTTGATGGTGGAATTTCGCGATACTGAAAATCAACTCAAAATCGTCAGTGTAGTGGACGTTGTCCGCGATGGCGTCTCTGCCGTGTATACGTTCTACGATACATCTGACTGCAAATCTAGCTATGGTACTTATTCAATCATGTGGCAAATCGAATGGACAAAAAACCTAGACTTGCCTTATTTGTACTTAGGTTACTGGATAGCTGCCAGCGAGAAAATGGCCTATAAACAACTATTCAAACCGCAAGAGAAATTGATTGATGGGGAATGGATTTAAGCTGCTTTCTTAAGCCCACATCCACTTAAGAACACGTTCCTACATGCTACAATTCGGTTTTTGATTTTTCAGTCATTATCTTTTTGAAACTACCTTAAAGCTTTGAAAAAAATTGTCATTTTTGGTGTAGGCCTCATTGGTGGCTCGGTTGCATTGGCTTTGAAAATAGCAGGCAGTGCACCCTACATCGTCGGTGTTGGGCGCACAGAGAAAAGCTTGCAAACCGCTTTAGATTTAGGCGTCATTGATTCGGCACAAACCAATATCAGCGATGCAATTGAAGGTGCAGATTTAATCTTGATTGCCGCACCTGTGGCACAAACCAAAGCCATATTACAAAGCATTCAACCTCATTTAGGCGCAGACACGGTAATCACCGATGCTGGTAGCACCAAGGGCGATGTATTGAAAGTGGCGCGTGAGGTTTTAGGTGCGCAATTTAGCCAATTTGTTGGCGGTCATCCAGTTGCAGGCGCAGAGAAATCTGGCGTAGTTGCAGCTAAAAGTGACTTATTTTTAGGCAAAAACGTTGTCTTAACGCCTGAATCTTTCACTAATGATGCTCTGAAGACCAATATCCATGCGGTTCGCAGGGCATCTGAATTATGGCGTGCGTGCGGTGCAAATATAAGTGAAATGCCTGCTGAAACGCACGACAGCATCTTTGCTGCCGTCAGTCACTTACCGCATTTATTGGCGTTTGCTTTGGTAGATGATATTGCCTCGCGCCCTAACGCGGAAGAACTATTCAGCTTTGCGGCAAGCGGGTTTAGAGACTTTACGCGCATTGCTGGAAGCCATCCCGAAATGTGGCGCGATATTAGCCTTGCGAACAAACCTGCACTTTTAGACGAAATTAGCGCCTTTGAGAACGAACTAACCCAATTAAAACAGCTGCTTAAAAACGATGACGCTACTGGCTTACAAGCGCTTTTTGAACGCGCTAGTGTAGCGCGTAATGCTTGGGCAAACTCTAAAAAATAATAGGAATTATGGAACAACTCACTCTCCCCGTCTCTAGCCACGCCGAAGGCACCGTTAAGTTACCTGGATCAAAAAGTATTTCAAACCGCACGCTTTTATTGGCCGCGTTGGCAAATGGGGTGACGTTAATACGTGATTTGCTGGTTTCGGATGACACCGCCCGCATGTTGGAAGCGCTCGAAAAGTTAGGTATAAAGCTGGAAAAATTAAGCGAAACCGATTGGCGTGTGCATGGCTGTGGTGGCGATTTCCCGAATAAAAATGCCGAACTTTTTCTTGGTAATGCTGGCACTGCGTTTAGACCGCTCACTGCAGCTCTAGCTTTCTCGAACGGTCATTACACACTAAGTGGCGTGCCTCGAATGCACGAGCGCCCGATTGGCGATCTGGTGGATGCGCTTCGCCAAATCGGTGCCCATGTTGAATATGCAGGTAACGAGAGCTTTCCACCGCTTAAAATCTCTCCTGCCAAAGTTGATGTCAATAAGCCGATTCAAATTCGTGGTGACGTATCCAGCCAATTTTTAACAGCGCTTTTAATGGCGCTACCACTCACAGGCAAAGCGGCCACCATACAAGTTATTGGTGAACTGATTTCCAAGCCATACATCGAAATCACACTAAATTTAATGAAACAATTTGGCGTTGAAGTTGCACATGTTGGCTGGCAACAATTTATGCTGCCGGCTAATGTGCAATACCAAAGCCCAAAAGTAGTTTTTGTGGAAGGCGATGCATCCAGTGCCTCATACTTTTTGGCTGCTGGCGCGATAGCTGGCAGAATTAATATCTTCGGTATTACAAAAAACAGCATTCAGGGCGACATTAAATTTGCTGAAGAAATCAAAAAGATGGGGGCCAGAATTGAATACTATGACGACCACGTTTATGTAGAGCGAGCAGAAAGTACGAAACTCAAAGCCATCGATTTGGATTGCAACCATATCCCCGATGCAGCAATGACATTAGCAATCATGGCTTTATTCGCAGATGGCACAACCACACTCCGTAATATTGCCAGTTGGCGCGTGAAAGAAACTGACCGTATAGCCGCTATGGCGACAGAATTGCGTAAAGTCGGCGCAGTGGTCGAAGAAGGCACAGATTACATCAAAATCACATCACCCGAAAAACTCACCACAAACGCTGTGATTGATACCTACGACGACCACCGCATGGCGATGTGCTTTTCACTGGTTTCTCTTGGTGGTGTCCCGATTACCATTAACGACCCGAAATGTGTGGCAAAAACTTTCCCCAATTATTTTGAAGAATTTGCCAAAATTGCCAGCTAATCCAAACATTCCAGTTATCGCGATTGATGGTCCTTCAGCATCAGGCAAGGGTACGGTAGCGCAATTAGTGGCCGACAAACTGGGCTATCACTACTTGGACTCTGGTGCTTTATATAGAATCGTCGCGCTAGCCGCACAGCAACAACAAGTCATTTGGAGCAATGCACAAGCGTTGGGTGCGCTAGCAAAAGCGCTGAATATCAGCTTTAAAGACGGTGAAATTTACTTAAATGATGCGCTCATTACAGAACTAGTGCGCACAGAAGAAATTGGTCGTGGCGCATCTGAGGTGGCTGTTCATACTCCGGTTCGCGCCGCTTTGCTAGATTTACAACACAACTTTAGAACCCCCCCTGGTTTGGTGGCGGATGGTCGTGATATGGCCAGTGTGGTATTTACCGATGCAAAACTCAAAATATACCTTACCGCTAGCGTAGAAGTTCGCACAGAGCGTCGCTACAAGCAGCTCAAGAGTAAGGGTCTAAACGCAGATTACGATAAAATTTTAGCGGATTTGCAACAGCGCGATTTACGCGACAGTGCTCGTAGCGCATCCCCGCTTATACAAACGCCTGATGCACTATTGTTAGATACCACCCAATGCGATATTCAGCAGGCGGTAGATTTTGTATTAATCGCCTACAAAAAACTTGCATAAAAATCATTTAAGTCATTGAACATAAGCTATTTTTTGTGTAACATGCACGATTCGTGTTGTGTGTTAGCAAACAAATTTGCCACATAACGTTTATTTAACTACCCCGCTGCTAGGTGGGAACGCTTAAGCTACAAATTTTTTAACTATTTTTAACCAAAGTTAATTGCAAGTTAATTGTTTGATTAAGTAATTTTTTAGGTATCTTTAATTTAATGGCTTCTACTTCTAAATCAACTCCATCTTCTTCAATGGAATCTTTTGCTGCGCTTTTTGAAGAAAGCTTAGCGCGCCAAGAAATGCGCTCTGGCGAGGTTATCACCGCCGAGGTAATTGCAATTGACAGCGATCACGTTACTGTGAATGCAGGTCTAAAATCAGAAAGCTGGATTGACGCTGCTGAATTCAAAAACGCTGCTGGCGAAATGGAAGTTGCCGTAGGCGACTTTGTAAAAGTATGTATTGAAAAACTCGAAGATGGGTTTGGTAACACGCAACTTTCGCGCGAAAAAGCGAAGAAAATGCAAGCTTGGCTAGATTTAGAAGATGCCATGAACGAAGGCCGCGTAGTTAAAGGCTTTGTCAGTGGTAAAGTTAAAGGCGGCTTACGCGTGGCGGTTAACGGTATTATGGCTTTCCTACCAGGTTCATTGGTAGACGTGCGCCCAGTAAAAGACACTACCCCATTTGAAAACAAAGAGTGGGATTTCAAAGTTATCAAATTAGACCGCAAACGTAACAACATCGTGGTTTCTCGCCGTGCAGTGATGGAAGTTTCTGCTGGTGCAGACCGTGAAGCATTAATGGGCACACTCACCGAAGGCGCAACCGTTAAAGGTATTGTGAAAAACATCACTGATTACGGTGCATTCGTTGATTTGGGTGGCATTGATGGCTTACTACATATCACTGACTTAGCTTGGCGTCGCGTGAAGCACCCATCTGAAGTGCTGACAGTGGGCGAAGAAGTTGAAGCTAAAATCTTGAAATTCGATCAAGAGAAAAACCGTGTTTCATTAGGCATTAAACAATTGGGCGACGACCCATGGGTAGCATTAACTCGTCGTTATCCAGTAAGCACACGCTTGTTTGGTAAAGTATCTAACATTACTGACTATGGCGCGTTTGTAGAAGTAGAACCAGGCATTGAAGGTTTAGTCCACGTATCAGAAATGGATTGGACCAACAAAAATATTCACCCAGGTAAAATTGCACAATTGGGCGACGAAGTTGAAGTGATGATTTTAGAAATTGACGAAGAACGTCGTCGTTTATCACTCGGCATGAAACAATGTAAAGCCAACCCATGGGATGATTTCTCAGCTACGCATGCTAAAGGTGACAAAGTATCTGGTCAAATTAAATCAATTACCGACTTTGGCGTGTTTATTGGCTTGCCAGGTGGCATTGATGGTTTAGTGCATTTATCTGATTTATCTTGGACACAAACTGGCGAAGAAGCAATTCGTAACTTTAAAAAAGGTGACGAACTAAATGCGGTAATCTTAGCGATTGATGTGGAAAAAGAGCGTATTTCATTGGGTGTTAAACAACTGACAGATGACCCATCAGGGGCGACTGCTTCTGTGACTGCTGATGACAAATCAGCTAAACCGAAAGCAAAACCAGCAAAAACTAAAGCAGAAGCACCTTCTGCTGAAGATGCAGCGGCAGCTTCTGGCTCTACCAACCTTGGCGCATTATTGAAAGCCAAAATGGACAGCAAGAAATAATTAATCATTAAAAGGCAAGCATAAGCCATGACAAAATCTGAGTTAATTAATTTACTAGCAGAGCGATTTCCACAGCTGGTGGTAAAGGACGCTGAGTTATCAGTAAAAGCGATTTTAGATGCGATGACTGATAATTTATCCACTGGCGAGCGTATCGAAATTCGTGGCTTTGGTAGTTTTAGCTTGAATTATCGCCCACCACGTTTGGGCCGCAACCCAAAAACTGGTAGTAAAGTGCAAGTGCCTGCCAAGCATGTACCGCACTTTAAAGCGGGTAAAGAATTACGCGATCGTGTGGATTCTGCGGTTTAGTAATGGTTGATTTAAAAAAGGCGCTTGATTCAAGCGCCTTTTTTTATGGTTTCTGACTAATGCTTCTTAGAATAATTAGCTAGTGTACGCAAGCACAGGTAAAATATTACAAGTTAAAATATGACAATGCTAAAACATCACTAGTTAGAATATCGCTAACTAAAAATTAACAATATATGAATATCGAATTTGAATACTGGTGGCTATTGATTTTGCCCTTGTTTTTTACGCTGGGCTGGATAGCTGCGCGCGTGGATATTAAACAACTCCTCGCCGAATCCACCACACTTCCAGCAGCCTACTTTAAAGGTTTAAATTTTCTCATTAGCGATCAACACGCTAAAGCAGTAGAGGCTTTTTCT
>JAABQZ010000067.1 GCA_011391175.1 Methylophilaceae bacterium
TGCGATAACCTAGAAACAGTGAGAACCTTGGGCAACTCACCCAAATAATCGTCTTCTGATAAATTATCTGCATAGACAATTGGATAGGCTTGCTGTGCATCTAGCACTGTATCTGCATGTGCAACAAAGCTTGCTGTAAGTAGCCCAACACATAAAACCTGTAATCGACTGACCATGCTGTATTTACATGAATTTAGTTTTAATTTTGACCCAATATTTGCGAATCAACCACAATACTGGAATACCAATCAGCAACCACGGAATCGCGCTCATCACAAAAGTAATGACGCTACCAAAGCTTTCCATCATCACACGACCAGCGTCTTTTAATGCGCGTGCCACTGGAGCAAAAAAACCTTGTTCGGTAATGCCTTGTGCGGCAGAAAAATTAATATTCACCGCCACTAAATCAGTTTCTTGCGACAATATTTTACGCATGCTCAACATCGCGTCCAGCTGACTTTGAGTATTAGACAGCTCACGCTCCACCTCAATAATATCTTTAAATTTTGCACTTTTATCTGCCAGCATAAGGCGCAGTCTGTCGCGCAATTCGGTTAAGTTTTTAATGCGGGCATCCGTATCCACCACCTGATTGGTTTTATCTTCACTGTCGCGACCATGCTGTAATACCTCACCATTTTTGGCAAGCCCAGTCAAAAATATGGCGACATTTCTGGGTGGTACGCGCGCGCTCATACTTGCTGATGGTGGGTTATAGGGTGTTTCCTTATTGTAATTAGCACTCAGCAATTCACAGTTCAGCGCTTCGCAATGCTTCAGCGCGGCATCAAAACTGGCTTGCATCCGCTCGCTAGGGGTTTCTATTTGCAAATGGTGGCGCAGTGCGATGTATTTTTTTTGCGCATTTGTATTATTATCACCTGTTGGCTCATAAAGCTTGGGCTCAGAAAGCTCGGTCAAACTTTGCTCTGCACCACTTTGCTCAATATCTGCCGACATCTTGGTCACGCCACGCGCTTGTGGGGTCATAGGTGCAGGCACCATGCTGGATGATGCTTCTGGCGCGCTACTGTCAGTTTGTTGCCCACATGCAGCAATCAACAATGGCAGCAGCAATACCAGTAAAAAGCGTTTCATGTTGTACTGCTTTCACAACTCATTTTTAATTGCTTCATCTTATTTTACGCACCCAACTTTGAAGTAACCTTATCTAGAAAGTAGCTTTAACGCCTGTTTAATACCTTCTGCAACGCTGATATCTGCTGGCAACTGTTTCGCAGCCAACAACGCCTCGCGGTCATTGTAGCCCAAAGCCACCAACGCATTTAGAATATCGTGACTAGCAGATTTTATACTTCCTGCAGAGGCTAAACCTGCTGCGCCAAATTTATCTTTCAATTCGAGCAACAAACGTTCGGCAGTTTTTTTGCCAATCCCTGGAATGCGCGTCAACATGCCCACTTCTTGCATGCTAACTGCCTGTATTAAATCTTCTATACTCACACCGCTTAAAATAGATAGGGCAGATTTTGCCCCAATGCCATTCACTTTAAGCAATTGTTTAAACGTGCTTTTTTCTTGCTCGGTGCCGAATCCATATAATAACTGCGCATCCTCGCGCACCACCATATAGGTCAGCAAATTCACTTTGGCGCCTATCTCTGGCAAGTTGTAAAAGGTACTCATCGGCACCTCAACTTCGTAGCCCACACCACCGCAGTCTAATACAATAAGGGGTGGTGATTTTTCTATCAATAGCCCGTTTAGGCGTGCAATCATTTGTTTTTCACTCTCATAATTTCCACCTTCAGACCTACCTGTAAATAACTCATTTTTTAAAATAAAAATATCTAAGTGAGACTAAGCGCGAATTCATTTTTTGTTGCGCATACGGTGTTGTATGTAAGCAAACAAAGCTGATTGCAGCACAGTATCACAACGATATTATTATATTAAATTAGACGGCCATTTTTTACTCGGAATCCTGCAGTGGCCAATTTTCCCAATCCTTGGCCACCGTGCGCATGACAAATTGCACAAGCCAGCGCATCGGCAGAATCTGGGCTAGGCGTAGCTGGCAACTTGAGCAAACGTTTTACCATCTCTTGTACTTGCTCTTTTTGCGCGTGCCCGTTGCCCACCACCGCTTGCTTCACTTGCAACGCAGTATATTCTGCGACAATTAAATTGCGGATCACTGCTGCGCTGATAGCTGCCCCGCGCGCTTGCCCCAGCAATAAAGTGGATTGCGGGTTTACGTTGACGAATACTTTTTCCACGGCCACTTGATTTGGCTGGTAGGTATCAATCACCTCAAACAACCCGTCTAATATCACTTTTAACCGCGCTGGTAATTCTTCACGGTCATCTTCACCTTCTACTAGATTTTTTTTCGCTGAGGCAGTTTTAATAGTGCCACTCGTCACATAGGTAATTTTTTCACCTACTTTTTCAATGACGCCAAAGCCTGTGAGGCGTAAGCCTGGGTCAATACCTAAGATGCGGATATTACTCACTCGTCTTCTATTACAGCAGTAGTGTATACATCTTGAACGTCATCTAATTCTTCTAGCGCATCTAGAATTTTTTGCATTTTTACCGCGTCATCACCCGCAAACAGCGTTTCCATTGTGGGCTTCATCAGCACTTCTGCCACCACCGCTTTTAAACCGGCATTTTCCAATGCTTCTTTTACTGCCATAAAATCGTTGGGTGGCGTAATCACTTCAATGCTACCATCTTCGTCGGTGACAATGTCGTCAGCACCCGCTTCTAGCGCGACTTCCATCACTTTATCTTCACTCGTGCCAGGTTCAAAAACCAAGCTACCGCAGTGCTTAAACATAAACACCACACTGCCATCAGTGCCTAAATTGCCACCGTACTTGCTCAGGGCATGGCGCACATCCATCACTGCGCGCTGTTTATTATCAGTCAGGCAATCAATAATAATAGCGGCGCCATTAATACCATAACCTTCATAGCGAATTTCCTCGTAGTTAACACCTTCGAGCTCACCTGTGCCCTTTTTGATGGCGCGCATAATGTTGTCGGCGGGCATGTTTTCTTCTTTGGCCTCAGCTACGGCTGCTCGCAAGCGGGGATTCATGTTGGTATCACCGCCGCCCAATCTTGCAGCAACAGTAATTTCTTTGATGATTTTGGTGAAGATTTTGCCGCGTTTAGCGTCTTGACGACCTTTGCGGTGCTGAATATTGGCCCACTTACTATGTCCTGCCATACGATTTCCCTTGATATTTTTACATCGATATTTTCTATATATCGAGGCATTTTATCATAGGCTTACAACTACTTTACGCTTGTGATGCTTTTAGGCGGTGTCGCTTTATTCTTGACCTTGCGCGCAGTCTATTGGCTGGTGCTTACGCATGGTGATGACTGATATCTGCACTAATGCTAGGGCGATCAGCAGCATTCCAACCAACTCAAACGTATTCGGCACTTCATTCAGTTGTATCCAAGCTGCAATTACCCCAATCACAGGCGCTAACATAGACGCCATGCTAGCTACGCCCGCTGGCAAGCGCTGCAATGCGTACAGCCATAACAACCAAGCCAGCGCACCGCTTAAAAATACATTAAACAGCACCGAACCAATAAAATAGCCTGTCCACTGGATGGGCGGTGCAGGCACGACGAACGCAATTGCCAGCATGGGTACCGATCCCAGCAACATGGGCCAAGCCGTAAGATTCAGCAAATCCAGATGTGGGCTGCGCTGATGCAGTTTTTTAGAAATGATCGCTGACAGTGCCCAAGACACGCCCGAGCATAGCGCCAAAAACATACTAAAACCATCTGCCTTAATGTGTAATGGATCAAAAATAAGCACCATGCCGAATATAGCAGCAACCACTGCTAGCCACTGCCAGCCTTGTACTTTTTCGCCTAGCATAGGCCAGGCGAAAAGCATCACCCAAAATGGCATTGTATAAGTAAGCACCGCGGTTTTGCCAGCACCGCCTTCAACCAGCGCCCAAATCAGCAAACCAGTAAAACCAATGGTCTGCAACAAACCTAATACCAACATGGTGGGAAACTCTTTTAAACCAATTGGTCTTTTGGTGAAATAAATCACCACAAACAACACTAATGCACCCAAAAAAGTACGAAGCGCAGCAAATTGAAAAGGCCCCGCATATTGCAGCGCGCTTTTCATCACAACCCAGTTATATCCCCAAATAATGGTGAGTATCATCAGCGCGATAAATGCGCGTATGGTCACTTTTGTGCTGTTTTGCATTTCTTTTTATGCCTTGTTTTAATCGCGCTAATGTAGACTAATTCCAAATATGCGTTACCGCCTTCCAAGCACCATCCACTTGTTTGTGATAAACAACATGCACATTGCCACCAAAACTTTGCTTGTTACCTTCTGCATCTATCATCGCGGCAGCCCAAATACCACGCTGATAGGCTAAATTTCCATCGGCCACAGCCTCAGTTAATGTCAGTTTATGCTCAATAACACCCGCTTCTATCAGTCCTGCAAAAAAAGCTTGAATTGCTTGCACACCTACCACTGGTGCGCCAGCTGGTGCTGGCATAACCACGGCGTTCTCTTCATATAGCTGGGCGATATCTTCTGCTTTTTTTGTGTTAAAAGCTTGGTCAAATTTTGCATTGATTGCTGTTATTTCTGTTTGAATATTTATCAATTGATTATCCTTTATAAAAAAATTTAACTACTAATTGCCGCTTACTTCTACTAAATTTTGGGCTAAATAAGCGCAGGAATGCCCTTATTTATTAAGCCTAACAGTTGTTGAAGCTGCACACGCTTTTCCTCATCCAACGCCTCCATACACTGCCTTAAACGCCGATAATAATCAGGCATCACCACATCCAACTTGGCTTGCCCAGCAGTGGTTAACTGTATTTTGACGCTGCGCCTATCTTCTTTTGCGAACACTCTGGTGACTAAACCATTTTGCTCTAAGCCATCCAGTAAGCCCGTCATTGTGGCACGTGTCACGCCTAATTTATCGGCCAATATGGAGGGCGTAGAAATTGTCGACTCTTCCCGCATCAATAAAATCAGCACCCACCACCGGCCTTGCAGCAAATCGTGTTTACTCAGGCAAGTATCTAATGCAAGCGACAGGTCAGTCGCCACTCGCAACAAGTATAAAAAACTGGCGATTGCCGTCACATCCGCATCCGGATAACGTTCTGCAAATTTGCCCAGTACTTCAGGTGTTGGGAGATCTCTAAGTTGCAACATAATTAGCTACATTATAGTTAGCTTCCTAACTATGTCAACAATTTTATGTTTTTGTGCCCGCAGATATTGGCTAAATTATTTATCGGTGTATATTTAAACTGCTACTAAGTGGGAGAACAACATGAAAACATTACAACAAATATTAAATGATAAAAAGCACAAGGAAGTGATTAGCATTGCTCCAAATCGGCCTGTGTTTGATGCACTGGTGATTTTGGCAGAGTACAAGATTGGCGCGCTGGCGGTGATGGATGGTGACAAGCTGGTGGGTATATTTTCAGAACGTGATTACGCGAGGGAAGTTATATTGCAAGGTCGCTCATCCAAAACCACACACATACAGGAAGTGATGACAGCTGAAGTGATTGTGGGTAAACCTGATGATTTTGTAGATAGCGCCATGCGCATGATGAGTGAAAAAAAATTCCGCCATCTGCCAGTAGTGGATGGCGGGAAAGTGCTCGGCATGCTTTCAATAGGTGATTTGGTGAAAGAAACGATTGATGACCAGCAACGTGCGATTCAAGCGTTAGAAAGCTATATTAAAGGCTAATTTAGTTTAATTTTAACAGCACATCAAATTAATGCTCTGTAGGTCGCATGGACATTGGCTTGCAGGGCATTGTTTTTTGCTCGTGGCAATGATGCTTATTCGCCTATAATTTTCACTAGCACCCGCTTGTTGCGACGACCATCAAACTCACCATAAAAAATCTGTTCCCACGGGCCAAAATCTAAACGACCTTCAGTAATCGCCACCACCACCTCGCGCCCCATAATCTGGCGTTTAATATGCGCATCTGCGTTATCCTCGCCGGTGTCGTTGTGCCTATAACCACTCACTGGCTCGTGCGGGGCTAGTTTTTCTAACCAAATTTTGTAATCGTGATGCAAGCCGCGCTCGTCATCATTAATAAACACGCTGGCAGAAATATGCATGGCGTTAATCAATGCCATGCCCTCTTTAACGCCACTTTCACGCACACATTCCGCTACATCGTGCGTAATATTTTTAAAATCCATGCGGGTGGGAATATTAAACCAAAGTTCTTTACGGAAGCTTTTCATTTTTATCTCTCTAAAGTTAAATCAAAGTCTGTTAGATTATTCTAGCACCAGACTATAGGCATAAACAGCCCTAAAGCACCAATAAAAAAGGCCTCCAGTTGGAGGCCTTGTCGAGTGGCAAAACTTAGCTTTTCACTTCAATTTCTTGGCTAAAGCTTTTACCTTCATTGTCAGTCGCCAGCACTTCTAACTTACCTGGCGCATCTGGCACAAAGTTGAATTTAAAATAAGGGTCTTCCGCCGTGCCCACATTCACATCCACCGTCATCACTGGCTTACCGTTAAATTTAAACTCGGTTTTATTGATATAAAAGGCAGGGATAAAGCCTTGCGATACCAGCTCACGTTGCAACCCTGTGCGCATGGGGTGTTTAATATTAAAAGTGGTTGCAGTAACACCACCAATTTTTACCGGGTCTTCTACTTTAAATTTAATTTTACCTGCAGATGCGCGAACCGTTGCTTCATCTGCATCAACCGTACCGCCGCAACCACCAGCTGCACGAATTTCACGTGAGGCTAAGTATAGTTTACCGCTTGCATCTTCACCTACCAAACGCACAAAAGCATCAGTTTCAAATCTGATACGGGTTGAAAGCTCAAAATCGCCCAAAGCGTCGGTTAAGTGGTAAGTAGCGGTGAGTGGGATTGGGTTAGCATCTACGAACGAATACAATTTTACGATTTTTACACCATTAGCTGCTTTTTGGTCAATTTTATAAGTGACTGGCACTTGCGCGCCGCTTTCAGCGCGACGTGGTGCTTCAATCTTCATAAAATCTACCTCTGTCATGGCGCGTTTTTCAAAAAACGCTTCTTTCATCACAGGCCATAATTTAGGGTCGGATTCAGCAAAAGCAGGCAAGCTGGAGGCTAATAGAATAGCGCTTCCTACAACATTTATTAATAACTTATTCATCTTTACATTCCCCATATTGGCAATATTACTTGCGCTTTGCTTAAATCAAAATCAGCAACCGCATCAACAATAACGCTTAGTTTATAGTTTGGATTACAAAACGTAATTTAAGTTTTATTCAAGCCACTGTATGTGACCAGTGTCACACAGGCTGTCATTGCGAGCCAAAGATTTATTTTGGCGTGGCAATCTATAATAAAAAATGGATTGCCACGCTGCGCTCGCAATGACACTAATCTATATTAGGGTCGGGTCGCCAGACGGTCGCATCACGTAGTCAGGATTCCAAAATTCCTCAAAATTCAGTTCTACACCGTTGCCTGCTGGGTCTCTTAAATTAATCTGGCGCACGCCATTAGCTAAAATCCGTGTAGTGAATGGCACATTATTTTTGGCTAGGTGCGCTTCCATTGCTGGCATATCGGTGCAGGTAAAAGACACATGATCATAAGTACCATGCACATTGAGCTGTGGCGGCACCCGTGTTCCATCTTGAGCCGTTTTATATTCAGCCAAATGCACCACATCGTTATTACCAATATACAACCAATAACCATAGGTCGTACTCGCCACGCGCTTACCCACCGTTAAGCCGAGAATATCGCAATAAAAATCGCGTAGCTTGAGCATGGTATCGCGGTCGGTGCGAAAATTAACGTGGTTGATTTCGGTAAGCGGCATAATGTTATTTTGTTACTTGGTCTTTCTTTTTAAATTTTCATTTTTCCAATTCTCTA
>JAABQZ010000068.1 GCA_011391175.1 Methylophilaceae bacterium
GGCTGATGTGGCCACCGCTGAGAAAAAGGGCATGGATACAGGTTTGTTCGTGACGCATCCATTAAATGGCGAACAATTACCAGTTTGGGTGGCGAACTATGTATTAGCCAGCTATGGTGAAGGTGCCGTGATGGCAGTGCCTGCGCACGATGAACGCGATTTTGAGTTTTCAAAAAAATATAACTTACCAATCAAAGCCGTCATTAAACATTCTGACGATGACGTTTTGCCTATGACAGAACACGGCGTTTTACTTGCTTCAGCAGAGTTTGATGGCTTGAACTTCGAGCAATCTTCAGATGCAATCTCATCAGTATTAAGTGCAAAAAACTTAGGTAAAAAACGCACCCAATTCCGTCTACGCGATTGGGGTGTTTCACGTCAACGCTATTGGGGCTGCCCAATTCCAATTATCCATTGTGAAAAATGTGGCGAAGTACCAGTGCCTTTAGCGCAACTGCCAGTGGTGTTACCAGAAAATGTCGTCATGGATGGTGTAGGTTCACCCATCAAAAAAGACCCGAGTTTTTATGAAACCACCTGCCCTACTTGCAGCGGAAAAGCCACGCGCGAAACAGATACCTTAGATACATTCTTTGAATCGTCATGGTATTTCGCGCGTTATGCCAGCTTTGACAGCAACAAGGCAATGGTGGATGAGCGCGCCAATTACTGGTTACCAGTTGACCAATACGTGGGTGGTATTGAGCATGCCATTTTGCATTTACTTTATGCGCGTTTTTTTAATAAATTAATGCGTGATGTTGGCCTGATTAAAAGCGATGAGCCATTCACCAACTTGCTTACGCAAGGCATGGTACTCAAAGACGGCTCTAAAATGAGTAAATCCAAAGGCAATACCGTAGACCCGCAAGAATTGATAGACACTTACGGTGCTGATACTGCGCGTTTATTTATGATGTTTGCCGCACCGCCAGACCAAAGTCTAGAATGGGCAGACAGCGGCGTGGAAGGTGCTAGCCGCTTTTTAAAACGGTTGTGGAAGGCTTGTTATGAGCATGTGAGTTTGGGTGAAATTAAAGCCTACAGCCAAGGTGAGTTATCAACAGAGTTAAAGCAATTACGCTTGCAATTGCACCAGACAATTGAAAAAGTGGGTGATGATTATGGCCGCCGCCACAGTTTTAACACTGCCATTTCTAGCGTAATGGAACTGATGAACGCGCTTGCTAAAACTGAAGGTACGGATGACGTGACAAGATCTGTGCGCCAAGAAGTGCTACAGAATGTTGCGTTGTTACTCTCCCCCATCGTGCCGCATATTTGCCAGACATTATGGGCCGAATTGACTGCGAGCAAAAATGATGGCTCTGCAAGCCATATTCTAAGCGCTTGCTGGCCTATGCCCGACAAAGCCGCCATGGTGCAAGACAGTATTGAATATGTAGTGCAAGTTAACGGAAAACTGCGCGGTAACTTAAGTGTACCGCGTGAAACTGAAAAGGCAGCGATTGAAGCTTTAAGCATAGAACAAGATTTTGTCACTAAATTCTTGGTAGATGGCGCATCTGTGCGTAAAATCATTGTTGTACCAAATAAACTAGTCAATGTGGTCATCTCTTAAATGATTAAACATAATCTACGTACTCTATTCTTAAGTTGTTTGCTGGCAAGCTTAGTCGCTTGCGGCTTTCACTTGCGTGGCGCAGCTGACGTTGCCTTTAGCAGCATTTTCATTCAAGGCAACACATTAGTAATCTCCAAAAAACTGGTGAAATCGCTTAATACCAATGGCGTCAAAGTGCTGCCCAGTGCAGAAGGTGCCGAAATGCTACTTGAAATGGTGGGCGAAGAAAGCGAAAAACGCATTTTGTCTTTAGCGGGAACAGGTACAGTGAACGAGTTTGAGCTGTATTACCGTGTGCATTATCGGACTAAGCGTGCTGATGCTGAATTATGGAGCCCAACACAAACCGTAGAATCGCGCCGCGACTTTACTTATGACGATGCAAATTTACTGGCCAAACAAGGCGAGGAAAAGCGGTTGAACGAAAGCATGCAACAAGACGTATTAAGCAACTTAATGCGCAGACTTTCCACCATCAAAAAATAGTCGCAGGGTTTAATTTGCATGCGCCTAGATTCAAGCCAACTTAAACAGCATCTTACACAAACGCTATCGCCTCTGTATGTGCTAGTAGGTGACGAACCGCTAGCGCAATCAGAATGTCTAGATGCTTTACGTTTAGCTGCTCGCAAAGCAGGCGCCGATGAGCGCACTGGTTTTGTTGTTGAGCGTAATTTTAATTGGCAACAGATTGGCCAATTTGCTCAAGCCATGTCCTTGTTTTCGTCTCAACGTATTCTCGAAATTCACATTCCCAATGGCAAACCTGGCGTAGATGGCGGCAAAGCATTGGTAGATCTGGCAACCAACCAAGTCCCAGATACTACGATTATTATCACGCTACCTGATTTAGAGCGCGAGGCTAAAAACAGTGCATGGTTTAATGCTTTGCAAAACAGCAGCACCTTAATTGAGTTAAAAGAAGTTACACCAAGCCAGCTGCCACAATGGCTTGCAGCTAGGCTTAAAGCGCAAAATCAAAGCACCGATGCAGCGACACTTGCCTTTATTGCGCATCAAGTAGAGGGCAATTTGCTAGCAGCGCATCAAGAAGTGCAAAAACTTGGCTTACTTTACCCCGCAGGTGAAATTAGCCCAGAAGCGGTACGCGAATCTGTACTCAATGTTTCGCGCTACGATGCGTTTCAACTAGGCGAAGCGGTGTTGGCAGGTGATGCCGAGCGTACGACGCGCATCCTGCAAGGCTTACAGGACGAAGGCGAAACGGCGGTGGCTATCATGAACCCACTGATGTGGGTGCTACGGCCATTGGTACGTATTAAACATGCTGAGGCGCGTGGTGAGAATATGATGAATGCCATGACTAACGCGCGCATTTATGGTGAGCGACAACATTTAGTCAAGCGCGCACTTGGCCGATTAAGCTTGCGCACGCTTGAAGCTGCGCTGCAAAAACTATGCGATATCGACAAAACTGCCAAAGGCGTGATGCAAGGTGATGCTTGGCTGGAGCTTTCTCGGCTGTGTTTTGGCCTAGCCAAAGTGCGTGGGCGCTAGTTTAGTCTTTCGCAAAACCGTATAATGCCAGCTATGGACAATACAATCGTGGATATCAAAACCTATATGCAGGCAGTGGGCGAAGCGGCGCGTCAAGCTTCGCGCGCCATGGCTGCTGCCGACACCAACACTAAAAACCAAGCGTTGTTGTATATTGCTGCAGCTATTTTGCGCGAAAAAGCGATGCTTTTAAACGCCAATCAGAGAGATTGTGCTGCCGCAAATGCGAATGGCTTAGAGGCTGTCATGCTAGAGCGCCTCACGTTGACTGAAAAGTCAATCGCCAACATGGCTGAAGGCCTGCAGCAAATTGCTACTCTGCCTGACCCCATTGGTGAGATGAGCGATTTTAAATATCTACCTAGTGGCATCCAGTTGGGACAAATGCGCGTGCCTCTAGGCGTGATTGGTATTATTTACGAAGCGCGGCCAAACGTGACGGTAGACGCGGCTGGGCTTTGCATTAAATCTGGCAATGCTTGTATTTTGCGCGGCGGTAGCGAGGCAATTCATTGCAATCAAGCACTCGCCAAGCTGGTGCATGAAGGCTTAGAAAAAGCAGGTTTGCCAACAACGGCAGTGCAAGTGGTAGAAACCACAGACCGTGCCGCCGTGGGTGAGTTGATTACCATGAAGCAATATGTGGATGTGATTGTGCCACGTGGCGGCAAAGGCCTGATTGAGCGCATTAGTAATGACGCGCGCATTCCAGTGATTAAACATTTAGATGGCAACTGTCACGTTTATGTGGATGATGAAGCTGACTTTGATAAAGCCTTGCGTGTATTGGAAAATAGTAAAACGCAACGACTTGGCACTTGCAACACGGCAGAATCATTGTTAGTTGCACGTTCTGTGGCTAAAAGCATGCTGCCAAAACTGGCGAATATGCTGACTAGCCACGGTATTGAGATTCGTGGCTGTGCTGAGACTTTAGCCTTGGTTAAACAAGCCAAGCCTGCGTCTGAAGAAGACTTTTATACCGAGTACTTGGACGCTATTATTTCGTGCAAAGTGGTCGCTGGCCTAGATGAAGCCATCGCGCATATTAACCAATACTCTAGCCAACACACTGAAGCTATCGTCACAGAAAACTATACCAAAGCACGTCGTTTCTTGCGCGAAGTGGATAGCAGTAGTGTGATGGTGAATGCTTCTACTAGGTTTGCCGATGGCTTTGAGTATGGCCTAGGTGCTGAAATTGGTATCTCTACCGATAAGCTACACGCACGTGGCCCTGTGGGGTTGGAAGGTTTAACCTCATTAAAATACATCGTACTTGGCGATGGTCACGTGCGCAAATAGTATGCCTGCAAGTCTCATGGGTATTGGCTTGCAGGGCATCAATTTAAAAGTCTCATAGCTTGAAGTTAATCGGACTTTTAGGTGGCACTTTTAACCCGATTCATTTTGGCCATTTGCGTATGGCGCAAGAACTAGCCGATACGCTAAATTTGGCTGAAATTCGCTTTATTCCCTCTGCTAACCCGCCACACAAGGCGGTACCAACTGTCTCGGCGCAACAACGTGCAGAGATGGTGCAGTTGGCCATTGCCGACAATCCTCTTTTCAAACTAGATACGCGCGAGTTAAGTCGTCAAGGTGCGTCTTATACCATTGATACGCTCATTTCATTGCGTGAGGAATTAGGCGAAAACGTTTCATTGTGTTTAATCATGGGCAGCGACGCTTTCAGTAAGTTGGATAGCTGGCACCGCTGGGATGAACTGCTGAATTACTGCCATATCGTTTTGGTACAGCGGCCAAACAGCCAGACGCAAGCTAAATTATCCGACCAGCTAACCGTGTTTTTAACAGATCACTACACAGAAAACAGTGATGATTTAGCGGAAAAATCAGCTGGCTACATCCATATGCAGCAGATTACAGCGCAAGAAATATCTGCCACAAAAATTCGTGAAATGCTGACGACTGGCAAGAGCACAAAATATTTAGTACCAGATAAGGTGCTGACTTATATCAGGCAGCAACATCTCTACTCATTAGCTCAAATAGCCTAAACTGAATAGTTTTGGTTGCTTAATTCTTGTAACCAAACTTGCTTCATTTTCTTCAAGCATCTGCATATTGGGCTCAATTTGATTTGCCACCCAGCCGTGCAGTTGTAAGTGGCGCGATTTTATTGCTTCCACTGTGAGTAAGCTGTGACTAATACAGCCTAACTTCATACCCACCACCAACATGATAGGTATATTCAAGACTGCAACCAAATCAGCCATGGTTTCGCTAGCATTCAGTGGCACTAAAAAGCCACCAGCACCTTCCACAATTACAATATCTGCCATATCCACAAGCTCTTTAAAAGCTTGTTGTATGACTTTAATATCAATTTCAATACCTGCTTTTTCAGCTGCAATATGGGGTGCGATGGCTTCATTAAAACTGTAGGGATTGGTGAGTTCACGCGGTGCTTGCACGTTACTGGCGGCTTCGAGTTTCAGCACATCTTCGTTTACCCATGTGCCATCCACCAACTCGCAACCTGCTGCTACCGGTTTCATACCAATCACTTTATAGCCTTGCGCTACATACTCAGCAATCAGTTTGCAAGTGACGTAAGTTTTGCCAACGCCAGTGTCGGTGCCTGTGATAAAGAAAGCTGTCATTTGCGTTTTACAAATTGTACTGGTGAAAAATCCTGCCCTGCAGGCCGCATGGATATTGGTCTCCAGGCATGCCCATAAATCACTTCGAACGTAGCTGGCAATTTACCTTGTGTTCTAAATTGCTCGTACTGTTGGGTTAGATTGTTTAAAAAGCCTCTCCCCGCAAGCCCACGATTGCGACCAAAAGTCGCGTTGTGTGCACCAATACTTTTCAAATCTTTCATCACGCCTTTTACGTCGTCGTAGGTCAGCGTGTAATGTTCTACATCTAAGACTGGTGCACTGAAACCTGCGCGCGTGAGCGCATCGCCAATATCGTGCATATCAATAAAACGACTGACATGGGTATGCCCATTACTGCTGGCAGCACGCAATTCTTTAAGTGTATCTGGCCCAAACGTACTAAACATAAACAAGCCTTCAGGTTGTAGCACCCGCGCCACCTCATTAAACGCCGTGTCTAGATCATTACACCATTGCAGTGCCAAATTGCTCCACAGCAAATTCATACTGTTGCTAGCAATAGGCAAGCTTTCAATATCAGCGCAAACCAGCTGTTGTTTATGCAGAATTTTTTGCAGGAAAGGTCGTTGCTCTGCAGTTTTTTGCAGCATTTTAAAAGCAATATCTAGCGAAACTAGTTGCGCACTTTTAAATTTTTTTTGCAGGGAAAAGCTGCCAAGTCCTGTACCGCACCCAGCGTCCAGCACGGCATTTGGTGCAATATTTATTAGACTTAATCGGTCTAGCATTTCCTCTCGTACTTTTTTTTGCAGCACGGCAGCGGCATCGTAGCTATCTGCAGCACGGCTAAACGAGGCACGCACGCTTGCCTTATCAATGCGATACTCGTCTTGGTATTCGTCTTGGCCTATTTCATTAACAATAGACTGCATCAGACAGTGGGTTCGAGAAACTGATTGAGCGTTTCTACAAATTGATCAGAATGGGACAAAAAGGGCGCATGCGCAGCACCAGAAATGACGCGCAAAAATCCTACCGGTAATTGTTGCATCATCCAGTGCGCAGCTTGCACAGGCGCTAGAGTATCGCGGTCACCATGAATCAATAAAGTGGGTTTGCGAATGCTGGCGATTTCTGCGCGCAAATCAGACTCTAGCAAAATGTGCAGTGCCCGTTGCAGTGTGGTTTGCGTCGGTGTTGGTTTGGTTTCAAAACTCTGCCTGAGTTGCTTGATGGTGCTACGCGCATCACTGGCTTTCATGCATTGCAGCGTTAGAAATTGCATGATGGTAGCTTTATAGTCGTGGTTAACTTGCTCGGCAAACGCAGCAAAATTAGCAGGGTCAACGCCAGCAAACCAATCTGCACTACTGACAAATTTAGGTGTTGAACCCACTAAAATCAGCCGCCTAATTCTATCTGGCTGATTCAATGCGATACGTTGCGCAACCAAACCGCCCAGCGACCAGCCCAGCACATCCGACACACCTGGAATCACCTCGGCTACTTCATCAGCCAAATTATATAAATGATAAGGCTCTACAGGACGGCTGTTACCCATGCCAGGCAAATCCACCAAATAGAGCATGTATTTCGCAGACAACCGTTTAACCAGTGGCTGCCACACGCCACTGTGCATACCCCATCCATGTATCATCACAAGTGGTTGGCCTTGGCCGATAATATCTACATGCACGCTCATGCCATTACCTTTTCTGTCATTGCCTTTTCTGCATCATTGAGAGCTTCTGCCAGTTTAATCACATCTTGCTCGCTATGCGCAGCAGAAAGCGAAATGCGTAGCCGCGCTGTGTTCACAGGTACCGTGGGTGGGCGAATGGCAGGCACCAAAATGCCCAACTTCTGCAAGTGCTCACTTAGGCTAACAGCCTCATGATTACTACCTATAATCAGCGGCTGCACTGCAGTTTCTGATGGCAGTAACTTCCAATTTTTTAAACGTAAATGTTGTTTAAGTGTCGTAATTAAATGCTGCAAATGTGCCCGCAAATCATCGCCGCTTTCTATTATATTCACAGATTCTGCTAGCGTAGCAGACAATGCTGGCGGCGCTGGCGTGCTATATACGTAGCTTTTTGCGGTTTGGATTAAATAATCAATCACTACCTGCTGCCCTGCCACAAATGCGCCCGCTACACCAGCTGCTTTACCTAAAGTCGCCATATAAATAATACGTGGGGATATTGA
>JAABQZ010000069.1 GCA_011391175.1 Methylophilaceae bacterium
TGTTACCGCTTTAATCAGTAAACTGCTTAAAGATTTTCCAGGAGTGCGTAGCGCTTTAGTTGCGCCTTTTACACCTTTTTCTTGCAACTCTTTTAGCAGGCTGCTCGCCAACTGTTCCTCTTGAAATAAACCAAATGAAATCGCATTGCGCCACTGTGAATCTTGCACAATAAACAACTCTTCTACACCCATCGCTTCAATTTCATTGGCTTTTTGTTGCGCTAGCGCTGCGCTTTTTAATGGTGGGTAATATACCCAAAAGCGCCTGTCTTCATTTGCACCTTGCTCTTGATTTACCGTGCTCTCCAAACCCAATCTCACCAAAACAACTTGTGCTGCAGGTAAATTGCTTTTAGTAAAGTTGCCCCATTTGTAACAACTGGTAGCGCCATCTAGCACACCCACTGGCGCCACCTCAACCACTGGTGGTGCCACTTTTTTTGGCATAGCATCTAGCTCGGCTTGGCTTAAAATCTTTAACTTATCAGGATTAATCGACCGATCAGCCAAGACTGGCTTTGGCGCAATTAAATCTAAATTAAAATACACCAACAAGCCTAAGTTGAGTAACACTAACAACCACGCCAATAATTTCATCTTATATTTCCAAAACTTATGCTTCTCATACCTGTATTTCCTATACTTATGTATCTTTCGCTTATATTTCTTAGTCTGGTATTTCTTTGCTTAGCAAGACTAAACCTTGCAGCACTAAATTTTCTATTATGATAACCTGTTTCGTGCCTGTGTTTGCAGCTTGCGCGTTTAAAGCATGTGCTATATGGCGCGCATCACCTCCCGTCATTACTAGCTTGGGCAACCAGCCACTGCGCTTTTCTAAACGCTTTTGCATTAGATGTATCGCGCCTACCACAGCATTTAAACAACCAGTTTCAATCGCATCTGGTGTGTTGATGGGAAACTCAGCATAAGCACCCTCACCCACATTCAGTTGTGCAGTATTTTCACTCAATGATGCCCGCAACAAATGCAAGCCAGGCATGATGGTGCCACCTAAAAATACCCCATCAGCAAGCGTATCAATGGTAATGGCGGTGCCTGCATTGACCACCACCGTGGCATGCTTGGTACGATGCCAAGCCGCCACTAATGCGGCCCAGCGGTCTACCCCCAAATTAGTGGCGTATGCGTTTTTAATACCGTAGGACTGTGGTTTAGCGGTGACAAAATGTACAGGTAAAGGGCTTAGCAATTGACTAAGTTGCTGCGCCATCACCTCACCAGCCACGTTAGCAACCAGCACCTTTGTCGCCTGAGCGATGGGGAAATTTGCTTTGGCTAACTCAGTGTTTAAACATACTTCTGACTCCTGCAGACGGCCTGCAGCATCTGCAATTGCCCATTTGGTGCGGGTATTGCCTATATCAATGACTAATAACACTTATACGATACCTCTTAAAGAAATTTCACCTGCCGAAAACCGTTGCAGACCAAGCGCAGTTTCCACCAGCAAGATACCATCCTCCGCCACGCCTTTTACCACGCCTTGCACATCGGTTCCATTCGGCAACAACATGCGTACTGGCTTGTTTTCATAGGCATGGTAGCCCAGCCATTCATTGCGTAAGGCCCCAAATCCACTCGCCTCAAAGCCACTCAAAACGCTAGCTAAGTGCTTTAATACGCTGCCTAATAAAGCATTTTGGTCTATAGATTTAACACTCGCCAAATCAATCGCTGGTTGGTCAATGCTTTCCAGCACATTTTTTGGCAGGCTTGAATTAAAATCCAAATTAATGCCAATGCCAATCACTGCCGCACTAGGGCCTTCTAAATCACCTTGCAGCTCAATTAAAATACCTGCCAGTTTTTTGCCCTCAATAAGTACATCATTTGGCCATTTTAACTGCGCTGTGTTCACATCAAAATCACGCAGCGCACGTATTAACGCCACGCCCACACACAAACTTAAACCTGAAAGCGCCGCGGCACCGCATTGAAAGCGCCACAACAATGAAAACGTTAAGCTGGCGCCTAGCTGCGAGACCCAGGTGCGGCCGCGCCTACCTTTACCATTAGTTTGCACATGCGCCGCCACACAAGTGGCATGCGCCGCATGTTTATTTTGCATCAAGTAAGTATTGGTTGAATTCACTTCGTCCAGCACCTCTAGCGCAAACCAAGCACGCTGTTCACCTATCGCTTTTAATACTGCATTTTTATCTAATAAATTGATTGCTGACGGCAATTTATAGCCGCGACCACGCACTGAGAAAATCTCGATGCCTAGATTTTCTGCATGCTGCACCGCGTTCCAAATGGTGGCGCGCGTTACTTTAAAGTGCTGCGCCAGCGCCTCGCCCGAATGAAATTTGCCATCGGCAAGCACATGTAAAACGGGAAATGTAAGCGTAGTCATATTAGCTTAAGTTTAACATAGGGCTGGACACACACATACGCCGTCATTCCGACGAAAGTCGGAATCCAGTGACTTTAAAATGATTAAAAAATACGCTAGATTCCGACTTTCGTCGGAATGACAAAAATTACAGTGTAAAATATGCATAAATATTTTGAGATTGCATGATGTCTGCAGAAAAAACTCCTATTCCAGCTGGCTCCAACTTTATTCGCGGCATTATCGACCGTGATTTAGCCGAAAATAAATTCGCAACCAAAAAATGGGCAGGTAGCCCAGGTGGCGCTTCACATCAGGCTACAGGCCAAGTTGATACCGCCAAAATTCGCACACGCTTTCCACCCGAGCCCAATGGTTATTTGCACATTGGCCATGCTAAAAGTATCTGTCTAAACTTTGGTTTGGCGCGTGACTATGATGGCATTTGCCATTTACGCTTTGATGACACCAATCCAGAAAAAGAGAGCCAAGAATATGTCGATAGTATCACTGAGATGGTGCACTGGCTGGGTTTTGGCTGGGAGAACGGCAAAGAATCCAATTTATATTTCGCCAGCGATTACTTTGAGTTTATGTACCAATCCGCAGAGGCGCTCATTATGGATGGCCATGCTTATGTGGATGAACAAACCGCAGATGAAATGCGCATTAATCGCGGCACGCTGACTGAGGCGGGTAAAGATTCGCCCTACAGAAATAGAACGGTAGAGGAAAATTTGAAGCTGTTCCGCGAAATGCGCGATGGCAAACAGGCTGATGGCAGCATGGTACTGCGTGCCAAAATCGACATGGCATCGCCCAACATTAATATGCGCGACCCTGCCATTTATCGCGTGCGCCGTGCGCACCACCACAACACGGGCGACACTTGGCGCATTTACCCGATGTACACCTTCGCGCACCCCATTGAGGACGCGCTGGAGCAAATCACCCACTCCATCTGCACGCTGGAGTTTGAAGACCAACGCCCTTTCTACGACTGGTTATTGGAGCGACTGGCAGAAGCAGGTTTACTCGCACATCCACTACCGCATCAATATGAATTTGCACGTTTAAACCTTACCTATGTGGTGCTTTCTAAACGCAAGCTCATCCAATTGGTAGAAGAAAAACATGTGAGCGGTTGGGATGACCCACGTTTACCCACGCTGGCAGGCGCGCGCCGCCGTGGCTATACGCCAGAAGGCTTTAGGTTGTTTGCCGATAGAATCGGTGTTTCAAAAGCCGATTCGTGGATTGAATACACCATACTCGAAGACTGCATGCGCGAAACGCTAAACGATTCCGCAGAGCGCCGCATTGCCGTGCTAGAGCCAATTAAACTGGTGATTGATAATTATGAGGACGGTAAAAGTGAAGACTGTTTCGCGCCTAACCATCCGCTTAAACCAGAGCTTGGCAAACGCACCATTCAACTCACCAAAGAGTTGTGGATAGAGCGTGAAGACTTTATGGAAGTGCCCAGCAAAGGTTTTTTTAGGCTAGTGCCAGACGGCATGGTGCGCTTGCGCTATGGCTATGTGGTGAAATGCACAGGCTTTGAAAAAGATGCCGCAGGCAACGTGACTGTGGTGCATTGCGAGTACTTGCCAGACACCAAATCTGGCACTGCAGGCGCAGATGCCATTAAGGTAAAAGGCAACATCCATTGGGTTAGCACCAGCCATGCTTATACTTGTGAAATCCGCATGTATGATAGATTATTTAAAGAAGCGCATCCGGGCGAGGGTGATAGGGATTTTTTAGATGACATTAACCCCAATTCAGCACACACAATTACTGCACAATTAGAGCTGGCGTTAAAAGATGCTAAACCAAGCGACACCTTCCAGTTTGAGCGCCACGGTTACTTTGTGGCAGATAGAAAAGACAGCGTGGCGGGTAAGCCTGTGTTTAATAGAACCGTAACATTACGGGATGCTTGGCAAAAATAAATTTCTTCAATGAAAATTTCTGACTTTTCTATAAACAGAATAGGGGAATTTATCGCTGGGGATACTGCTGGCTGGCCATATAGAAGAGGGATGGATTTAGTTGCTTTTTTCAACAAACATGGCTTTCGCGATGTTTACGAAGAAGGTTTCCCGACAAGGCGAATATATGCTCAAGAAAAGCTAAAAGAGCTCAATGGTAAACCTAAGTTAAAAGATGTTTTTCGTGAGGCTCTCGACCCACGACTCTGGATAGATGGTCATAATGGTACCGTTGAAGATGCTGCCGCCAAAATAAATGAGTTAATTCGTTATGATGGTTACGAAGTAGTTCTGGATGGAAATTTTTACAAGATTCGAGAACTCTCAGGCTCAATAATAGAGGTAGAAACACGTTTCGAAGAAGCTTCGGAATTATCAGAGTTATTGATAGAGGAGCAAATTAGAAAGTCCCGAGAGAAAATTGAGTTGGGTGACTACTCAGGTGCAATCACGAATTCACGTTCATTAATTGAAGCAGTTTGCTTGGGAATATTAATTGAGCTTGACTCAACTCCATATGAAAATGATGGGGATTTAAGTAAGTTATTTACCAAAGCCAGAAAAGCATTAAACTTAGACCCTAGCAGGAAAGATATATCTGACTCACTCAAGCAAGTACTATCTGGCCTAGCTAGCATTGTTTCTGGGTTGTCTTCAATGAGGAACAAGATGTCTGATGCGCATGCGGGCAATTACAAACCAAGTCGTCATCATGCTAAATTAGCTGTTAATGCAGCTAAAACTCTAGTCGATTTTCTCTTTGAAACTAAAGCTTACCAAAAAGAGAAAGGTATACTTTGAAAAAACGCCTCCGCACACGCAAAAAGCACTATGCTAAAAAAGTAGGCATGCCACCTGGAACGCCCATATATATTGGCGATGCAGATATCGCTAAATTAGACAATCCAAAAATTAGCAAGATTGCATACAACGCCACTGAGCTGATTGAGTGCGAGTTAAGCGCAGAAACACTGGCAAGCTTTAAACCTGATAAAGATAAGCGATTATGGCTAAACGTGCATGGCGTGCACGATGCTGCACTGATTAAGCAGATTGGTGAACTATTTAAGTTGCACCCATTGGTGGTGGAAGATATTTTAAACACCGAGCAGCGCCCAAAAATTGATGAATATGAAGATTATATTTTCTTAGAAACACGTAATTTTTATTACGAAAAAGACAGCATGCAAGCCAGCAGTGAGCAGATTAGCTTGGTGCTTGGCCACAACTTTTTGCTAACGTTTCAAGAGCGTTCAACTGGCGCTTTTGAGCCTGTGCGTGAACGTTTACGTGCTAACCATGCACACACACGCGGGCAAGGCGTGGATTATTTGGCTTATGCCTTGTTAGATAGTGTGGTGGATGGTTATTTTAAAGTGCTGGAAGATGTGAGTAACGACAGCGAAGAGTTAGAAGACCGCCTGCTAAGCAAGCCCAGCAATATAGAGCTGCATAATATTCATCAACTTAAACATGTGAGCATTGAGCTGCGCCGTGCGGTGTGGCCGCTGCGTGAGGTGATTAACAGCTTAACGCGCAACGAAAAAGCGTTTTTTCAGCCCAGTACTGTGCCTTACTTGCGCGATGTGTATGACCACACTGTGAGTTTTATTGAATCGCTGGAATCGATTCGCGATAGTTTAAGCGGCATGATGGATATTTATATGGCGAGTGTGAGCCAGCGCGTCAACTTAGAGTTACGCGCACTGACGGTGGTAGCCATGCTGTTTATGCCAGCCACGTTGATTGCGGGTATTTTTGGCATGAACTTTAACTGGATGCCGTGGATAGACGACAAGAATGGTTTTTGGTGGGCGTTGGGCATCATGGGCAGCATTGCGCTCATCATGATTTTGATTTTTTGGCGCCGGCAGTGGTTGAGTAGTAAAAGCTAACTAATAAGCCCTAATTATTCAAACAATCAATTAACCTGCCCTGCAAGCCAATATACACAAGGCTTGCAGGGCATTTTTTTCTCGTAGCTTTAGCGTGGTTTTAGCCCTTAATTAACTGTGCATATTTGGCACGAATTTTCGCGGCTTTGGGCGCCGCCACCGCCAAGCAATACGGATTACCAGGATTTTTATCAAAGTAATATTGGTGATAATCTTCCGCTGGAAAAAATTGGCTGGCGCCATTCACTTCTGTCACTATCGGTGCGCTGTAAATTTGTTGCGCATTAAAAGCCTCAATCATGGCTTTTGCAGCAGCCATTTGCGCATCATCTTGGCAAAATATGGCAGAGCGATACTGCGTGCCAACGTCGTTGCCTTGACGATTGGGCGTGGTTGGATCGTGCGAAACCAAGAATATTTCAAGCAAAACTTCGTAACTAACAACGTCAGCATCAAAAGTAATTCTAATGCCCTCTGCATGGCCAGTGTCACCATTGCAAATGTCTTTATAGGTTGGGTTTGCCGTGTGCCCGCCAATATAGCCAGACTCCACTTTGCTGACGCCTTTCAGCTGGCTAAATACAGGCTCGGTACACCAAAAACAACCGCCTGCGAATATTGCGACTGCGTCCTGTCTGTTACTTTCCATCATGCATAACCTCATAAAAGTTTACTAAAAAGGTGCTACGCGCCCAATAAAACAGGGCTAAAATATAGTATCTCACACAAGGAGTTTACTATGCCTTTTAAACCTATGCTCATTAAACCTATGCTCAATAAACAATGGGTTGCACGATTGGTACTACTTTCTTTTATCTTACCGTTTATTCCTGTGAGCCAAGCTGCACCACCGCCTTGGGCACCTGCACATGGCTGGCGTAAAAAACATGACCCCTATTATGTTGGCTATTCCGGCAAGCAGTGGGGCCGAGATTATGGCATTATCAGCGGCGAATGTAACTGGCAGGCTGTGGGTACGGTATTGGGTGGTGTTGTCGGCGGCGCAGTGGGTGCATCAGTAGCCAAAGGTGACCAAAGAGTGATTGCGGTGATTTTGGGCAGTGTAATTGGGGCTGTAATTGGCAACCAAATTGGTAAGCAGGTTGATGACAACGACCGCGGCTGTATTGGTCACGCGCTAGAACTTGCACACGACCGCCAAACGGTCCGCTGGATGAATCCAAACACAGGGCTCAACTATCGTGTTACTCCACTCTCTGGCTTTACCAAAGGTGGTAAAAAATGTCGCGATTACAATTTGTATATCAGCGGTAACGGGCAAGACGATTCATTTAGCGAGCGTGCTTGCATGGTTAACGGCGCCTGGAAAGTCATTTAAGCGGTAAATTGCATGCTCAACGCGCTGTATGTGGACTTTAACTCTTACTTTGCTTCTGTAGAACAGCAATTAAGACCTGAACTGCGCGGCAAGCCCATCGGCGTATTGGCGGTGATGGCGGAAACCACTTGTTGCATCGCCGCCAGTTACGAGGCCAAAGCATTTGACATAAAAACT
>JAABQZ010000006.1 GCA_011391175.1 Methylophilaceae bacterium
AGGCCTTTGATATGCAAATCAACAGGTCGTGAGCCTATGGCACAGCCCCCCGGCAACGAAACGCGCGCTGTACCAAAGCGCGCCAACAGGGGACCAAGCACCAAAATAGAGGCGCGCATGGTTTTCACCATTTCATACGTCGCTTCAAATGATTGTACATCACTGGCGTCAAGCGTAACCTTATCAGCCTCACGAGTGATTTTCACGCCCATGGTGTCTAGCAGTTTGATGGTCGTATCAATATCTTTTAAAGCCGCAACCGCGCTTAAATGCAGCGGCGTTTCTGCTAGTAATGCGGCACATAAAATCGGCAATGCAGCATTTTTTGCGCCAGAAATAGTGATTTCACCATTCAGTTGGCGTCCACCCTCAATAATCAGTTTATCCAATTACTTAATCTCGGCAGACTTAATTTCGGCCAACAGAGTTTGCAGCTCGCCGCTTTCATACATCGCACGCATAATGTCGCTGCCGCCAATAAATTCGCCTTTAACATACAATTGCGGAATCGTTGGCCAGTTGGCGTATTGCTTGATGCCTTCGCGTATAGCTTGATCAGCTAACACGTCCACCGCCACATACTGGGCGTTGCAGACATCTAAAATTTGTGTCGCCATATTAGAGAAACCACACTGTGGAAACTTAGGGCTACCTTTCATATACAGCACTACATTATTTGTGGTCACTGTCTGTTTAATCGTTGCTTGTGCATCCATTTGCTTGCTCCTAATTTAGGCTAATTATTTACTGTTAAATTCCGCCCACTGTGTGGGTGTATATGTTTGCATGCTTAAGGCATGTATCTCTGCGCGCATACGATCGCCTAGAGCGCCATATACCAACTGATGCTGTTGCACCATACGCTTGCCTTCGAAGGTGGGGCTGACAATCGTCGCTTCAAAATGCGTACCGTCATCACCGCGCACCTCAATAAAATCGCAGCTTAAATGCTGCGTAATGTAACTTTGTAACTGCTGTGCGCTTAACACTTCATCAACCTCTCAATTTATAGCCCGATTTTAACATTTTTAGTGCTAGCCATGCTAACCCGAATAAAAATGCTGCCACGACACAAAGACTAATCCATGGTGAAATATCACTTTTACCAAAAAAGCCGTATCTAAAGCCATCAATCATGTAAAAAAATGGGTTAAAGTGCGACACGGTTTGCCAAAACGGCGGCAAGCTGTGTATTGAATAAAATACGCCCGATAAAAACGTCAAGGGCATAATGACAAAGTTTTGAAACGCGGCCATTTGGTCAAATTTGTCAGCCCAGATGCCTGCAATAATGCCAAATGTACCCAGCAGCGCACTGCCTAAAAATGCAAAAGTAAGAATCCACACAGGTTGCTCTAACTGTAAATCGACAAACCAAATGGTCATTAAATAGATGGCCAGGCCTACCATCAGCCCGCGAACGATAGCAGCAGCTAAAAATGCACTAAAAAACTGTAAATAAGTCAGTGGTGTAAGCAAAATAAAAATGATATTGCCCATGACTTTAGATTGCACCAAACTAGATGAGCTATTAGCAAATGCGTTTTGTAGCAACGACATCATAATGAGGCCTGGGATTAAAAATGCGCTATAAGGCACGCCTTTGTACACTTCGACATGCGATTCCAACACGTGTGAAAATATCAGCAAATACAGCAACGCGGTGAGCACTGGCGAGGCAATGGTTTGAAACGCCACGCGCCAAAAACGCAATATTTCCTTCTTAAACAGCGTGTAAGAACCACGCCAGGAACCAATATCCATGCGGCCTACAGGCGTGCTATTTATCAGTTTATTTAGATTCATTTAGCACTCACGTTTTCACCCACCAATGACATAAACACGTCTTCTAAATCAGCTTCAAACAGCTGCATATCGTCAATATTCAGTTTGGCTTTACGCAACTCACTCATCACATACTCCACTTCACTCAACTCACTAAGTGCTAGTGTATAAACGCCATTTTCGCCATTTTTCAACAGCGGCAGCAAAGTGGTTGGTAGTGCAGCGTTTAATTTCAGGCGCAAGTTTTTGCCTGCAAGCTTGTTGAGTAAATTAGTGGTGGTATCCAGCGCAACAATTTCGCCTTGCTTCATCATCGCCACGCGTTGACACAGCATTTCTGCCTCTTCTAAATAGTGGGTCGTTAAAATAATGGTGTGGCCTTCGGCATTGAGCTTTTTAATAAATCCCCACATAATTTGCCGCAGCTCAACATCCACCCCCGCGGTCGGCTCATCCAACACAATGACCGGTGGCTTGTGCGCAAGTGCTTGGGCGATTAATGCACGTCGCTTCATGCCTCCAGAAAGCTTACGCATATTGGTGTGGGCTTTATCAGTCAAGCCCAAATTTTCAATCACTTCATCTACCCAAGCGTCGTTTTCCTTGCCTCGGCCAAAATAACCTGCCTGAAAACGCAGCATTTCACGTACATTAAAAAATGGGTCAAACACCAGCTCTTGCGGTACCACACCTAAATTCATGCGCGCCGCTTGATAATCATTCACCACGTCATGCCCCATGACTGATGCCCTACCTTGCGTGGGCTTGAGTAAGCCAGCCAAAATATTAATGAGCGTCGATTTGCCTGCACCATTTGGTCCAAGCAGGCCAAAAAACTCACCTTGATTGATAGTCAAATTGATGCCGTTAAGCGCAGTCAAGCTACCAAAACGCTTGTGTACTTGCTCAATGTGAATGGCTGGAATGGTCACTACATACCCGATTAATTAGTGTTATAAAAACGAAACCCCACCTTAAAGATGGGGTTGACTTAAACAAATTCAAACAACGCAAATTATGCTTAATCAATGAGCTCTGCTACGCCATACAGATCAGTCAAGCTCTTCAAATTATCAGACATATTTACCAATTTGATTGTTTGATTTTCTTTTAACGCGCGGCGCTTCCACTCTAAAATCAAACTAATCGTTGAGGTATCAATATCAGTAACTTGTGCAAAATCAATAATGGTATTTTTAAGCACCAAGTTTTTGCTTGCAGTTAGCAGTGGTGAAATTGTGCCAATCACCACATCACCACTGATATTCCAGCGGTTGTCAATTTGCGTGATTTGTGTTGCCTGACTCAATTAGCGTCCTTTTGAGCAGTTGTGCTTTTTGCAGCAGCTGCTCTGTTTTTATCGCCCAGTTTTTTAATGAGACTGTCCAGGCCATTCTGACGAATTTCTTGCGCAAACTGACTACGGTAATTGGTGACCAAGCTCACGCCTTCAATCACAATGTCGTACACTTTCCAAGTGTCAGCCTTTTTTTCTAGAGAGTAATCCACCGCAATTGGCTGACCCCCTGGCTGCAAAATAGCAGTTTTTACCGAAGCCGTTGAAGCATCTTCTGTCATACGCATTGGCTTGTATTCTATGGTTTGATTTTTATACTTTGATAATGCAGTGGCATAAGTGCGGATGAGCAAAGTACGGAACTCAGATTGAAACGCGGTTTTTTGCTCTGGGGAGGCTTTAGTCCAATTTTTACCTAGCACCAAGCGCGAGACTTTATCAAAGTTAAAGTTTGGCAGAATTTTTTCTTCGGCCAAGGCAAATATTTTTTCTTGGTCACCCGCTTGAATGTCAGCATCACTCTTTACTGTGGCTAACACATCTTCAGCGGTTCTTTTTACCAATTCATCTGGCGCTTCAATGGCAAAGGCGGAGAGACTAAAACATAACATACTCAAAGCGATTAATAGTTTTTTCATCATTTTCCTTTTTACTTATTTCAGTTTTTTTATTATTTATAGGGCTTTTGTTTATAGAGCATCTAGCGGGTTCGCTCCTAACGCATCATCATCTATTTTGGTTGATTCAGAGGATCCTGATGCTTTGCTTGGTGCACTGTCTTTAGTTTCTTCTGAGGCTTTACTGAACAAGAATTGGCTAATCATTTTCTCTAAAATTACCGCATCTTGCGTTTGGGAAATTTTATCACCATTTTTAAGCGCGGCTTCATCGCCACCTGCTTCAAGACCAATATACTGCTCACCCAACAGGCCAGCCGTATAGATGTTTGCAAAAGTGTCTTTAGGAAAGCTGTAACGTTTATCAACACTGAGACTGACCACAGCTTCAAAAGTTGCGGGGTCAAATGTAATATCCGCCACACGCCCCACCACTACGCCCGCACTTTTTACTGGCGCACGCGGTTTTAAACCGCCAATATTTTCAAAGTTGGCACTTACGGTATAAGTTTCGCCTATGCTCGCGGTCGTCAGATTACCCACCTTCATAGCCAAGCCCAGCAATGCTGCCACACCAAGTGCCACAAAAATTCCTACCCATAAATCAATCGTTGTTCTTTCCATTACCTGCTCCTACGCGCTATAAGCTAATCATAAATGAGGTTAATACAAAATCTAGGCCCAACACCACCAAGGATGATGTGACCACTGTTCTTGTGGTGGCACGGCTCACACCTTCTGCTGTAGGTGGCGCATCATAGCCTTCAAATAAGGCAATGATGGTACAAGCAATGCCAAATACCACGCTTTTAATGACGCCGTTTAGAATATCTAAACGCCAATCCACATTAGCCTGCATTTGCGACCAAAATGCGCCTGCATCGACGCCAATGAGGGGTACCGCCACTAAGTAACCGCCCAAAATACCAACCATACAAAATAGCACGTTTAAAACTGGCATAGCAATCACACCAGCCCAAAAGCGCGGTGCGATGACGCGAGATATCGGACTAACCGCCATCATTTCCATTGCTGACAATTGCTCGGTGGCCTTCATCAGGCCAATTTCGGCGGTAATGGCGGTACCTGCGCGACCCGCGAATAATAAGGCGGTTACCACAGGCCCTAATTCGCGTACCAAAGCTAAAGCCACTAACACGCCAATCGCCTCAGATGAGCCGTAACGCTGCAGAGTGTTGTAGCCTTGCAGCGCCAGTACCATGCCCACAAAAAATGCCGAAACGACAATAATGATGAGCGACATCACGCCAGTAAAATATACCTCACGAATGGTGAGATGAAACCTGCGAAAACTCTCGCCAGATGAAATTAATGTCAACCAAAATAGCCGTGCGCCAGCGCCTAAGCGCCAAATACGCTTAATAAACCCATGCCCAAGCGTGCGCAAAGGACGAAGGCGAGAACGCTTTATCATACTTCATACCCCAACAAGTCTTGTTTATAGTCGCCCGCAGCGTAATGAAATGGCACCGGCCCATCTTTCTCGCCATGCACAAATTGATGCACAAATGGCAACGTAGATTTAATTAAATCGTCTGGCGTGCCTTCGGCTGCCACCGTGCCGTTCGCCACGAAATATATATAATCAGCTATCGAAAAAGTTTCTTTTACATCATGCGAGACGATAATAGACGTAGTGCCCAGCGCATCATTCAGGGTACGAATTAAATCGCAAATTACCCCCATCGAAATGGGGTCTAATCCCGCAAAAGGTTCGTCATATATCACAATATCTGGGTCTAGCGCGATGGCGCGAGCGAGTGCAACACGTCTTGCCATACCACCAGAAAGCTCGGTAGCCATCAGTTGATGTGCGCCACGCAGGCCAACCGCATGCAACTTCATTAGCACCAAATCGTGAATCATGCTTTCAGGAAAATCAGTATGCTCGCGCATGGGAAAAGCGACGTTTTCATACACAGATAAATCAGTAAACAAAGCGCCATGCTGGAACAACATACCCATTTTGCGACGCAATTGGTAGATGCCCTCACGCGTTTGAGTATGCACTACCTGATTATCCACTCGCACCTCGCCTTTAGTGGGCTTTATTTGGCCACCAATTAGGCGCAGCAGCGTGGTTTTACCGCTGCCACTGCCACCCATAATAGCCACCACTTTACCGCGTGGAAACACCATATTAATGCCTTGGTGCAACATACGGCCTTTGTAGCCAAAGGAAAGGTTGTCGATTTCGACGATATTTTGAGTCATTTTTTATGCGTCTTAAGTTTGCAGCTATTCTAATTCAAAACGTGACTAATTCAAACGTGTAACTCAAAATCGATGTGAGATATGGAAAACAAAAAGCCCGCACTAAGCGGGCTTTGATTCAAAAAATTTATCTAGCTCAGAAAGCCATACACACCATATGTGGCGTAGCATCGTCTGGGGCAGCCACACCGTTAGTAGCCGCTCCGCCAGCTACTTGAATCCTTACAGAACCAGTATTACCTACACCATCATCAAGCGTTGTATCCAGTTGCTTGGCGAACTTACCAAGAATTGCATCCGAACAAACCACATAGGCGCCTGACATACCGCCAGCAGTAGGAAGTACGCTAACATCGGTAAATCCAGATACGCTTTGAACTCCAATAAGCCCACCGTCAGCGTTACGAGGTTGATAGGTATTTGCAGCTGCACAGTTAACCACTGTTGGGCCTGGTGCCAAACCAGCTAAACGTACATGTTGCCAAAACACACATGATTCATCGCCGTTGGTAGTTGTATTCCAATCACCTTGAACTACTCCGTTACCCAATGTGCCAACTGTAGCAGCTGTTGCTCCAGTTACATGAGTAGCAGAAGCTGGGTCGTCGCCTGGCAATGCTTTAAATTTATCTTGATAGCCGTAAATATAGACTTGTACATTTTGAAAATCACGTGCCATATTTTTAACTTTGGCACTGTTAATAAGCTCTTGCCCCCTTAGCACGCCGCCTAGCAACAAGCCAATAATCACTAGCACAATAGCGAGCTCAATTAAGGTGAAACCTGTTTGTTTGTTCATTTTTTTAATATCCTTGTACTTATCATTTTGTGTGATTTTTTATTCACGGTGTCACACTTAAACACAACCATGCAAATGTCATGCCAAGCAAGCCCAGCCTTACTTTTAGCGGTTGTCCGCTTAATCTATAATTTTCTGCACCAGAATAAATGATGAAATTTCATCGACTATGACAATTTATCGACACCCTATTTTTACTACTGCTTTTAGATTATGCTTAGGTTTTAACTATCTATTCACACCATAACTCATGCTTACTGCTCTGCTTGACTATAGCAAACTGAATCAGTTGCTCGCTGCTAACTCGCAACGCATTCTAGCCTTAATGTTATTAGCTTTACATGCTTTTTTAATTTGGGGCACGCAAGCAAGCTATCTACACCACACTTTTTTCTTGTGTACCTACGGTTTTTTCTTAATGTGGCAACCGATATGGAGCAACACCGAAAGACTGTCATTACCTGCAATAGTCCTATTTTTAAGTATTGGTGTTATCGGTTATTTTTACGCCAATTTATGGGTAACCGCAGTTTGGCTATCTTTGCTGTTTGGATTACTTGGCGGACGCGTATTTTCTGACGAATCAAAATCTAACCGCATTATCCACATTTTAGCTGCCAGTTATATACTTTCTATGCTTTTGCTTTGGGTGGTGCCAAAACTACTCAATGCTTCTAATGATTTGGAAGCTGCAGAATTTGTGATTACTTATCTGACACCGCTATTAGTGATTGCCATCTTTTTTATTCCCAAAAAAACATTAGTTAAAAGTGCGCAACTTCCAGTGATCGATTTTTTCTATACATTGCTGCTTACTTTAGGCGCCTTGCTTTTGGTACTGACCAGTTTTGCAATCGGCTCGATAAACTCAGTACACTACATAAAAATATTGTTTATCTCTATATTTGGTTTGGCATTTGGTTTAATGGTGTTTAGCTTTTTTTGGAAGCCCAACACCCGCTTTTCTGGCGTAGAACTGCTGATGTCACGTTATTTGTTGAGCATTGGTATGCCGTTTGAAGCTTGGGTAAAAAATATTGCGGCCTTGGGTGAGCTGGAATCTACGCCCAACGGCTTTATACAAGCTGCTATGGGCGAGATGACCGCTTTGCCGTGGGTGTCTGGCGTCAACTGGCTGGCCGACGAAACGCAAGGCAAGCTAGGGGCAACTTCACAACATGCCACAGATTTTAACTTTAAAGATTTTCACATGACTTTACATACACGCTGGCAAATCTCACCCGCTTTATATGTACATGTAAAACTGCTCACACAAATTATGGGTGAATTTTACGTCGCCAAACGCCGTGAGGAAACTCTACGCCAAAATGCGTATATGCAAGCGTTTTATGAGACAGGCAGCCGCCTGACACACGATATTAAAAATATTTTACAGTCTGTTGGCACCCTAGTTAGCGCCGCTGAGCAAACCGAAGATAGTGACAGTAAAGCGCTACTTAAGCTGATACGCAAACAATTGCCTGTGCTGAACACACGCATTGCAACCACGCTAGATAAACTTAAGGCGCCAGGTGAGGATAAAAAACGTTTAGAGAAAATGTCGGCTTGGTGGAAGAATCTGCAATTGCGCCACAACCAAGATTGCGTTGAATTTATTTCAGAAAATTTACCGCTACAAGACATTAATGCGGAAGTGCTAGACAGTGTGCTGGATAATTTACTCAATAACGCACTAGAAAAAACTAAACATCAGCCTGATACCAACATCAAAGTAGAGATGCGCAATTCACCAGAGAGTGGCTTTTGTATCGATGTCACCGACAGTGGAAAAGCCATGAGCGCACAAATTGCCAATGATTTGTTTAAAAAACATATTGCTTCTCCCAATGGCTTGGGCGTTGGCTTGTATCACGCCGCACAAGATAGCAAACAAGCAGGCTACGAATTAAGCTTGCAGAGTAATGTCAATGGCATGGTACGTTTTAGAGTAACGCTTGCCTAGCAGCACTTATACATATTCGGCTACTTCATTATTTAACAGTATTCATTCGACTGCCCTGAGAGCCAATACTGAAGCGGCCTGCAGGGCAGTGTTTTTTGCTCGTGAATGATTACTAGCGTAAACCTTGCATATAATCCGCGACCGCTTGCATCTCTGCATCGGTCATTTTAGCCGCAATCGTCATCATCATCGGCGCATTGGCGCGCTCTGCAGTACGGAAAGTTCTCAGTTGTTGTAGCGCATAGTCTGCATGTTGACCAGCTAAACGTGGATATTGTTTAGGAATGCCCGCACCATTAGCGCCGTGGCAAGCAGCGCAAGCTGGCACGCCTGTGGCAGCAATACCGCCGCGATAAATTTTTTCACCTAAAGAGCCAACCCCGTTACTTTTGGCTTTGCCTAAAGTTTGTTTTTGGCCTGCATAATATTTTGCCAAAGCCTGCATGTCTTCTTTGCTTAAGTTGGCTACCATACCCGCCATCACCGCATTGGCGCGCTTGCCTTCTTTAAAGTTTGTAAGTTGTTTTAGCAAATATTCTGGGTGTTGGCCTGCCAGTTTTGGATTGAGGGAAATTGTGCTGTTGCCGTCTGCTCCGTGACAAGCAGCACACACATTTTGTGCAACTTGCTGACTATTTTCGAGATCTGCAACTGGTTTCACGGCCACTTTTGCTACTTTATCAGCTGCAAATGTAGGCAATGTAAGAAAATTTAACGCTAAAACAAAAGCAAATACAGCACGCATCACAACTCCAAATAATTCCAAAAGAAATTTAAGCCATTCAATTAATTAAGCGCGCATTTTATCAAAAATGACTGCTTCATGGTAGGATGAATATTGTTTATTCGATTTCCTTGTCGCAATGCCATTATTTCAAAACGCTACTTTCTTCATCTCTGCCCACCATTTGCGAGACCTGCCACCCGCTTCGGGCATTGAGGTCGCTTTTGCTGGTCGCTCCAACGCGGGCAAATCTAGCGCGCTGAACACGCTGGCCAATCATAACCGACTCGCCTATGTGAGCAAGCAACCAGGCCGTACACAGCTTATCAACTTTTTCACGCTAGGTGACGACAAACATTTGGTCGATTTGCCTGGCTATGGTTACGCCAAAGTGCCTGAGGCGATGCGCGCGCACTGGCAAAACGTGTTGGCAAGATACCTTAGCGAACGCACTAGCTTGGGCGGCTTAGTACTGGTGATGGATAGCCGCCACCCGCTACAACCGCTAGACCGTCAAATGCTGGATTGGTTTTGTCCCAGCGGTAAACCTGTGCATGTGCTACTAACAAAGTCAGACAAGTTATCACGCGGCGAGGCGGGCTTAACGTTAGCCAAAGTACGTAAAGAACTATTGGCGGTTTGGGGTGAAACCTGCACTGTGCAACTATTTTCTAGCTCAAAAAAACTAGGCGTGGAAGAAGCCGAGAAAATTATTGGTGCTTGGCTATTTGGCGACAGCTCAAACACAAGTCTCTCAAATGCAAGCGACTCAAATACGAGTAAAGACTAAATCCCATACACCGTGACCTAACTGTATGCCGCGGTTTTCAAATTTGGTGAGTGGGCGATAGGCAGGTTTTTCAGCATAATCTTTGGCAATATTTTGTAATTGCGACTCAGCATTTAGCACATCTAACACCCACTCCGCATATTCCTGCCAGTCAGTCGCCACGTGAATGTAAGCGCCCACTTTTAATTTAGCACATAACAAGTTTACAAACTCAGCTTGAATCAATCTGCGCTTATGATGACGCTTTTTATGCCATGGGTCAGGAAAGAAAATATGCACACCATCTAAACTGTCATCCGCGAGCATGTTGTGTAACACCTCAACCACGTCGTGCTGCACAATACGGATATTAGTAATATCAGCTTCATGTATCAATTTCAGCAAACTGCCGACGCCTGGCGTGTGCACTTCCACTGCCACAAAATCACAATCTGGCAACGTTTGTGCAATTTTAGCAGTGGCGTCACCCATGCCAAAACCAATTTCTAAGATTTTTTTGCTATCTGCTCTGCTAAATAATTTTTTTAAATCAAGGCGCTGTAAGCCGTATTCCACGCCATAATTAGGCCAGCCAGTTTCTAGCGCATGTGCTTGCCCTTTGGTCAACCTGCCTTGCCGTAGCACAAAACTGCGAATACGTCGGCTTTTGAGATCTTCATTCTCTGTCGTTTCTATCATGGCGCGCATTATACATTCATAAGGTATGCGCTTTATCGCTCTGCACAAAACCGATTAACGGTTCGCTGATATTTTTGCTAAAACAAATCACTTTAAATAACTCACCCATTTCAGCAGGCGACAGCAGTTTTTGCGCGGCGGCGGCTAGTTCCATATACTCGATGTCTTCAGGCGAATGTCTCTGCAGAATATTTAAAATGCCGCAATTAATTAAAAATTGCGCTTGTGAGACATAGCCTATAAAGCCCATTGGTATTCGGTTGCAGGCTAGCGCTATTTCGGTGAAATTGACATGTGTAGTGATATCTTGCAGGCCAACGTGTGTCAATGGATTGTCGTGCGCCAGTTGCTGATAATGGCACATTAGCGTGCCCTGATTGCGTTGTAGGTGAAAATATTCGGCGGCGCCAAACCCGTAATCGATTAGTAGGATGGCGCCGGTTTCTAACATATCAGCTAAGCTGTGCACTAACGCAGATGCGGCTGGGTTCACCTCTGTGATATAGCCAATTGGTAAATCTTCGGGCAAATGTTCCGTCAAATTGCCTTCTGCTTGCGGCGCAACATCGTTCATTAGGTTATCACGCCAAATAAAATCAGCTTCAAAACTGACGCCACGTTCATGCCAACCTTCAGAAGTTTTGTGAATAATATGCACAGGAATCGCATCTAACACTTCGTTGGCCAGCACCAGACCGTTAAACTTCTTGGGCAATTCATCTAACCACACCAGCTTATCCAACAAGTTTTTTGGCAGCTTGGCTTGACAATTTTCACGCTGAACTTGGCGCAAGTAGGCACTTACTTCTAAAATAAAATATTGCACAGGCAAACAATTTAATTGATCTAATTCCAACAATAAATCAACCGCTAGTTTTCCAGTACCTGCGCCTAACTCCAAGATGTTAGAAGCCAAGATATTGCCTTGTGAAGCTGTCAATATCTGCTCAGCCTGCGTGGCAAGGGTTTGTGCAAATAATGGTGAGATTTCCGGCGCGGTCACAAAATCACCCCCGCCTGTTTTTAAATCGGCGAACTTTTTAGCGCCGCCACTGTAATAACCTAGTCCTGGTGTATAAAGCGCCATGTGCATAAATTCTGCAAACGAAATCCATCCGCCCGCTTGTGAAATTTTTTGCTTAATTAACAGTGTCAACTGTTGGCTAATTGCTTGCGATTCGACACTGGGAATAGGTAATGAGGCCATAAGCCATTATAATATTTGATTAACGAAGTGAGTAAACATTGAACCAATCTGTACAAAATAATGCTTTGAAAAATAAAACCGTGCTTATCACTGGCGGCGCCAAGCGCGTGGGTGCAGCCATTTGTCGGGAGCTGCACGCACACGGCGCTAATTTGATGATTCATTACAACACTAGCACCACTGATGCGCGCGCCTTACAAGCCGAGTTAAATTTGCACCGCGCCAATAGCGTCGCGATTATTCAAGGTGATTTACTTAATATTGCCATCATAGCCAACCTAGTGCACGAAACTGTAAATCAATTCGGGCAACTGGACGTGCTGATTAACAACGCCAGCAGTTATTATTCCACTGAAATCGGCCACATTACTGAAGAAAACTGGCATGATTTAGTCGGTAGCAACCTCAAAGCGCCGATGTTTTTGGCACAAGCCGCGGCAAATGAATTGCGCAAAAATCATGGTTGCATTGTGAACATTACCGATATGCATATTGAGCGACCTAAAAAAGGCTATGTGGTGTATAGCGTGGCCAAAGCGGGCTTAGTTACACTCACAAAATCGCTCGCACATGAGCTAAGCCCAGAAGTACGTGTCAATGCGGTTGCGCCCGGACCAGTGCAATGGCCTGAAAACAACCCACAATTTGATGAGGTTTACAGGCAACGCGTCATTAACCAAACCCTGCTAAAACGTGTGGGCGAAGGTGCAGACATTGCTAAAGCAGTGAAATTTTTGGTAGCCGATGCACCGTTTATTACCGGCCATGTGCTGGCGGTAGATGGTGGGCGCAGTTTGAATTTATAGTTAAAGCATATGATTAAACATTTACCCGACCAGCATTCCAATAACTTCATAAAGCTACGCAATAGCTTAATCAGCGCCACAGGCAAGGCCATCGGCGATTACAACATGATTGAAGATGGCGATACTGTGCTGGTATGCATGAGCGGTGGCAAAGATAGTTACACCATGCTAATGATGTTGCTGGCGTTACAAGAACGTGCGCCCATTACGTTTAAAATTATCGCCATGAATTTAGACCAAAAGCAGCCTAATTTCCCCGCTGATATTTTGCCTGCGTACTTTGAAAAACTGGGTATCGATTACCGCATTGTCGAAGCCGATACTTACTCTGTGGTGAAAGAGAAGATTCCAGAAGGCGCAACCACGTGTAGCCTCTGTAGCCGCTTGCGTCGCGGCATTATTTACACCACAGCAAAAGAGTTGGGTGCTACTAAAATTGCATTAGGCCACCACCGTGATGATATTGTAGAAACGCTGTTCTTGAATATGTTTTTTGGTGCAAAGCTAAAAGCCATGCCGCCAAAATTGGCGACGAACGACAAGCAAAATGTGGTGATTCGACCGTTAGCTTATTGCGCAGAAAAAGACATTGCCAGCTATGCAAGACAGATGGGCTTTCCTATCATCCCATGCGACTTATGTGGTAGCCAGCCCAATTTGCAGCGCCAAAAAGTTAAAGATATGTTGCAAGCTTGGGAGCATGAACAGCCTGGCCGCATTAACAACATCTTCCGCGCCATTACTAATGTAGAGCCGTCGCATTTGGCAGACGTTGAGTTATATGATTTTAAAAGCTTGAGCCAAGCCAAGAAAGAAGACGAAGACCCTATGTTTGATCATATCAAGTTTGGTGATACAACCAACGATGGCAACGCTTTAAGTTTAACCAGCAGCAACGGCAGAAAAATCGAGTTTGTGCGTAATTAAATTACGACAGCCTCTATCTATTTTATTTGCAAACTTGTCTAGTTATTGATTTGCTTGCTATTATCTAGGCAATCCTAAAAAATTCGCCCGTCAATTCAAGGTTTAAATGTCCAAACTACTCATTGTAGAATCGCCCTCTAAGGCAAAAACGCTTAAAAAATATCTCGGTAACGATTTCGAGGTATTAGCTTCGTACGGCCATGTGCGTGATTTAATTCCCAAAAATGGCGCGGTAGATCCAGCCAACCAGTTTGCGATGAAATACGATGTGATTGAGCGTAATGCCAAGCACATGGATGCGATTGCCAAAGCGGCCAAGGGTGCGGATAGCATTTATCTGGCAACCGATCCTGATCGCGAAGGCGAGGCGATTTCATGGCACATCGCTGAGATTTTGGCAGATAAAAAGCTATTAAAAAACAAACTTATTAAACGTGTAGAGTTTAACGAGATTACACTATCGGCAGTTAAACACGCCATTGACCACCCACGTGATATTGCCATGAACCTAGTCAACGCGCAGCAAGCACGCCGCGCCTTAGATTATCTAGTCGGCTTTAATTTATCGCCTTTATTATGGAAAAAAATCCGCAGAGGCTTGTCTGCTGGTCGTGTACAAAGCCCTGCGCTGCGCCTGATTGTAGAGCGTGAGCTGGAAATTGAGGCATTTCAATCACAAGAATATTGGTCAATCCACCTAGATGCGCTGAAACATGCACACAAATTTAATGCTAAGTTAATTCAGCTAAATAATGAGAAAGTTGAGCAATTTACCGTCATCAACCATGACCAACAAGCCGATATTGTCGGTAAATTATTGTTAGCCTCAGCAGGCAAAACCACAGTTTCAAGAGTTGAAAAGAAACAACGTAGCCGTAGCCCTGCCGCACCATTTACCACTTCCACATTGCAACAAGAGGCGGTGCGCAAGCTGGGCTTTACTACCAGCCGTGCTATGCGTATTGCCCAACAGCTATATGAAGGCATTGATGTTGGTAGCGGTACAGTAGGTTTAATTACTTATATGCGTACCGATTCCTTTAGCTTAGCCACCGAGGCGGTGATGAGCATTCGCGAATATGTGAAGAAAAATTTTGAGGCTGATTATTTGCCAAAATCGCCCATTATGTACAAAACCAAGGCTAAAAATGCGCAAGAGGCACATGAGGCGATTCGCCCCACTGACATCAACCGCGCACCTTCCAAAGTACGTCAATACCTAAATGACGAGCAATTTAAACTATATGAAATGATTTGGAAGCGCAGTCTTGCCTGCCAAATGTCGCCTGCCAAGTTTGATGCGGTGAGTGTAGATTTAGCTGTTGGGAGTGAGGCCAATTTATTCCGTGCTTCTGGCCAAACACTCATATTCCCTGGTTTCATCGCGGTATATATGGAAGGCCGTGACGATGAGGAGGAGGAGGATGGCGAATCTAAATTACCGCATTTAGAAACCGGTGAAGTATTAACAGTAGAAAAAATCTATGGTGACCAGCACTTTACCGAACCGCCACCGCGGTATGGCGAAGCCAGTTTGGTGAAAATATTAGAAGAATACGGCATTGGTCGCCCATCTACATATGCCAGTATCATTAGTACACTGCAAGATCGTGAATACGTGATATTAGATAAAAAACGCTTTACGCCGACTGATGTAGGTCGCGTAGTGAGTAAATTTCTATCTGAGCATTTTACCAAGTATGTGGATTACGACTTTACCGCTAATCTAGAAAACGCGCTTGATAGCGTGGCTGAAGGCGAGCGCGAGTGGATTCCACTGATGGATGAATTTTGGCAAGGTTTTAACAGCCAAGTTTTGAGCAAAGCCGATGTAGATAGGCCTGGCAATGAGCTAATTGATGAAGCTTGTCCAAAATGCGGCAAGCCGCTACAAAAACAACTAAGCCGTTACGGCACCTTTATTGGCTGCACAGGCTATAATGACGAGCCAAAATGTGATTACAAACGTAGCCTAAATGGTGCGGCACAAGCGGGTAGTGACCCTGTGACCATTGGTGTGGATGCGCATTCTGGTAAAGAAATTTACCTAATGAACGGACCTTACGGACCTTACCTGCAAATAGGTGTAGCCGTTGAGGGCGAGAAGAAAAAGCCCAAACGTGTCAGTATTCCTAAAGAAATTTCACTTGCCAACGTGAATATAGAGATTGCTAATATGTTACTTAGCTTGCCACGTGATTTAGGCCAGCACCCCGAAACAGGCAAAAAAATTGTCGCCAATATTGGGCGCTTTGGCCCATATGTCAATCACGATGGTAAATTTAAATCGATTCCGAAATCTGAAAGTGTATTTAACATTGACCTAGCTGGCGCTGTTACCCTGTTAGCCGCCGCCAATACTGGCCCTGCGCCGATTGCTGATTTAGGTGCGCACCCGAGCGGTGAGGGACGAGTTGAGGTGTATGCAGGCCGCTACGGGCCCTATGTCCAACATACAAAAATTCGTGCAACTTTGCCAAGAAGCATGGCGCCAGAAGAGTTAACGCTGGATGAAGCACTAGGGCTATTGGCCGAAAAATCCGCTAAAGAAGAAGCTACTGGCAAGGCGGGTGGTAAAAAAATGGCTTCTAGGAAAACTCCTGCTGTAAAGTCTGATGCTAAAAAAGACGTCTTTAAAAAACCTACTGCAAAAAAAGCAACTACTAAGAAGGTCGCTAGTAAGAAAACGGCTACAAAAAAAGTGGCCACAAAGAAATAAGCTATAGTTTTAGAGTCAAAAAAAGCAGCACCAAATATTACTTGGGGCTGCTCTTTTATTACTTAAAATTAGCTTAAGAAATTTTCTCTGATGGCACTGTTTGGTTTTGGCCTGTCGTAGTCGTTTTGGGTTCAACATGAATGTCCATATTATGTTCCATCCATTTACGCACGCGGTTAGCATCACCAATTCGCGTTTGCTTCCCGTTAGAATCTAGCAGTACCACAATCATTGGCTCACCTGCAATCGTCGCCTGCATCACCAAACAACGACCTGCCTCCGAAATATAGCCCGTTTTAGATAACCCAATTTGCCATTCGCCCGTGCGTACCAGACCATTGGTATTGTTAAAGTTGACTGGATTTACGCGACCTTCCACATACACTTCATGTGAAGGGCTCGTCGTAGCCAAACGAATTTCTGGGTATTGGAACGCCGCTTGTACTAGCTTGGCCAAATCTTCGGCAGTAGAAACATTAGCAGAATCTAAGCCTGTTGGATCTACAAAGTGCGTATTCATCAAACCTAGTTGTTGGGCTTTAACATTCATCGCTTTTACAAAACCAAATTTTCCTCCAGGATAATGACTGCCAATCGCAGAGGCAGCGCGATTTTCAGACGCCATCAGTGCCAACTGCAGCATATCGCCACGGCTTAAGCCAGAGCCCACAGCTAATCTCGAGCTAGAGCCTTTTACATAATCTACATCTTGATCAGACACGTAAATCATTTCGTCAAAGGATTGCTCCGCGTCTAGCATGACCATGGCTGTCATCAATTTAGTAATAGAGGCAATTGGGGCAGGTAAGCCAGTGTTTTTAGCATAAATCACCTCACCCGTATTTTGGTGAATCACCAAGGCTTTGCTAGATGCCAGTTGCAACACACCACTACCATCGTAGCTTTCTGCTATGGCACGTTGCGCAGCTAGCGCATTGCGCATTCTCACATTGACTCTGTGCGTGCTTTTTTTGTAGCGGTTGCTAACGCGCTGCTTGCTGCTTAAGCTTTTTTGGCTGATGGAAATACGCTTCTGTGATTTTTTACCAGCCGCCAACAGCTCTACAGGTGTTGCAACCAAAGCAACTGCCATGTAAATCAATAGTATTTTCTTAAAAAGCAAGTTCACCATTACCATCAAACCCCGCTAACATTTGAATCAATAATAACCAATAAATACTTATCTGTCATTAGCTTAGCGCATATTTATAAAAAAAATATTAAGTTTAATTGCGTTGTGACTAATTTGACACATTTTCTACTGAAGATAATTTACTACATTAATTTCATTACTTTATGCGAAAATAACGCTTTAACTGTCAGACGTTATACAATTTTTTGTACATTTAACTATCAGGTCAGACCATGAAATTTCCAGCTCAGTTGCATTATACCGCAGAACATTTATGGGTGCTCCAGGAACCGCATGGAGATTGGCTTGCAGGCATCACTGATTATGCCCAGGATTTACTCGGGGATATTGTATTTATCGAGCCGCCCAAGTTGGGCACTGTACTGGTAAACACCACACCATGTGGCATCGTGGAATCAGTAAAAACTGGATCTGATTTACATGCGCCCATGAACGGCGTAGTGACTGAGGTAAACGAAGAACTATTAGGTGCGCCAGAAGGCATTAACGATAAGCCCTATGCTGCATGGATATTTAAGTTTAAACCAACCGATGCCAACGACACTGAACATTTTTTAACGGCTGAGGCTTATCAAGCACTCATCAAGGCTGGTTAGCTTTCATAGCTTTGGTTTATTGGGGCAACACAAATTTTACTTTTAACAGCAAATCTTCCAACTCAGCGGTAAGTTGAGCCCGCAAATCATTTTCTAATGCAGGCAAACTAGTCGCCAAAATATGCTGGATATTATCGCGCATCACTTCTTGCACTGATGGCAAATCGGCATTCACAGTCACTAAGAAGTTATCGCGCACTTGCAAGGCCTGTGCGGTCATCTCCTCCATAAACTTGGCTTTCAATTCATCTACCGCTGTTTCGTAAATGCTAGGGATTGCCTCATTGATGGTAGCGCGCATTTGCGAAAGCACATCAGCATGCAACAAACTCATCTGCGTTTGTAAATCTTGCTTAGCATTTTCATTCATCTCATTAAACATATGAGTGAGCGTTTCGCCTAACTGCGCCTGCTGCAAAGCCAAAGATTTAGCTTGATAGGCTTGCGAATCTTCTAACAACTGTTGGCTAATTTCTTGCGTAATCGCTTCTTGCTGCTCCGCCATCACTGCTGTGTAAATTTCAGGCATAGCCTCAATAAAGTTAGCGCGCATCTCTGCCAAGGCTTCTGCCTGCAATGCACTGGCTTGCACTTGCAATTCGGTATTAGCGTTTTGATTCAGTGATTGCAATACATCTGTGAGTGCTTGTTCCAATTGGGCTTGATGGTTACTGACAGCCTGCGATTGAAACGTAGTCATCTCCGTATTAATGTCACGCATCATCTGCGCACTTACTTCAGTTCGTAGCGCTTCTACGTTCACATTAATCTGCGCACTGGCATGTTGCACCGCCGCCTGCATGCCATCAGATAGCATCGCATCGGCTTTAGAAACCGCATCTGTCTGCAATTCGGCAACTTTTTCTTCCAAACCACTATAGACAAGGTCTGCACTCGCTTGATACATGCGCGGCAACTCTGTTTTTAAATCGGCTTTAGTTTTATCGACAAAATCTACCGTGCGAGCCTCTATGCTTGCTTGGGTTTGTATCACCTCATCCTGCAGCGCCTGCAATAACTCCGCCTTCAGCGCTTCACGCACACTTTCCGTGACCGTTCTTGCAATATCAGCTTCTAGTCGGGGCTTAATGTGCGCTGCTATGCGCGCAATCAACTCAGGCGTAATCAGCGTGACATCGTCTCTTCTTGGTTTGGACTCAAGTTCAGACTCAGCGATTGCCTTAGGTTGATATACTTCTGTGAGTAATGGGATTTTTTTATCTGCCACGATTACCTCTTCTAAGTTTGTGCAAGATTAGTTGTTTGCGCATGATTAGTATTTTTGATTTCATAGCCTCTATCGCGATAAAACTTATAACGCGCACGCGCCGCTATTTTATCTTGCTCATCATCGCCCACCAGTTCCACTAACTGGGTGAAGCGGCTAAAAAAAATTGGCTCAGCTTGTGTTAAGTTAATCAGCATATCATCTTGCAACAAGACGTTTTCTTGCCAGTGGATCACCACTGGCGTTTGTGCCGCTATACTATGATTAACTAACACGTTCGGCATAAAACTTTCCGCCTGCTGTTGCCACAAAACGGCACTTATTTCAGTGGCGTTATCCGCGTCATTTGCCAACACGGTGACATGACGGCGCTTGTTTAGCGCACCTTGCACCAACGCTACCAGCAAATGCTGCTTATTGGCCACATTAAAATAAAAATCAATGCGCGTCATTTAAGCTATTTATTAGCACGATTGACTAAGAATGTCGTAAGTAGCGGTACAGGGCGGCCTGTCCCGCCTTTTTCCTTGCCGCTTTTCCACGCTGTGCCTGCAATATCCAAGTGTGCCCAATCATATTTTTTTGCAAAGCGTGATAGGAAACAAGCTGCTGTAATACTACCGCCTGCACGACCACCAATGTTAGCCATGTCAGCAAAGTTGCTATCTAACTGTGTTTGAAATTCGTCCCATAGAGGCATATGCCAAGCTCGATCATGCGCCTTTTCACCTGCGGCTAACAGCTCAGCGGCTAGCGCGTCCTTGTTACTGAATAAGCCACTAGGGTGATGCCCCAGCGCAATCACGCAAGCGCCAGTCAGCGTGGCAATATCAACCACTGCGCTGGGCTCAAAACGCTCTGCATAAGTCAACGCATCGCACAAAATCAAACGGCCTTCAGCGTCGGTATTGAGCACTTCAATGGTCAATCCTGCCATACTGGTCAAAATATCGCCTGGCTTAATTGCACCTGCATCGGGCATATTTTCACAAGTAGCTATGAGACCCACTACATTAATAGCCAAATCCATCTCGCCAATGGCTTTAAATGTGCCTAGCACGCTTGCTGCGCCGCACATGTCGTATTTCATTTCGTCCATATCAGCGCCAGGCTTTAACGAAATGCCACCTGTATCAAAAGTAATGCCCTTACCCACTAATACGGTTGATTTTTGCTTTTTATCACCCTTTAAATGCTGCAAAACAATGAAGCGTGGCGGTTCTACACTGCCCTGCGCTACACCCAAAAATGATCCCATTCCCAGCTTTTCAATCTCTTCTTTTTCTAACACTTCCACTTTAAAGCCATAAGTCTTTGCCAACACTTTGGCTTGCTTGCCCAAATAAGTTGGCGTGCAGATATTTGGCGGCAAATTCCCTAAGTCTTTAGCTAACCCTACCCCAGCGCCAATCGCCAAACCATGTTTAAGACCCGCTTCTGCTTCATCGGTATCTGTTTTAGCCACAAAAATTGCTATTTTTTCTAAAGTCAAAGGCTCGGCTTTTTTAAGCTTAATCGCATTCACTTGATAAGTAGCATCTATTACCACTTCTACTAGCTGGGCTACTTTGCTATGCGTATCTGACTTTTTAATCGCTAATTCTGCTAAAAATATACCCGCATTCGCCACCCCTTTTGGCAATGCCTTAATTGCTGCGCGTACCGCTTGGCGATATTGCTTTTCACCGAACTCTGCTTGTTTGCCCAAGCCTACTAGCAATACGCGGCTGGCTGACACGCCTACTAAAGCATGCAATAACAAGCAAGCACCTAATTTTCCTTCCATATCGCCACTTTTTAAAACTGTGCTAATAGCTTTGCTGCATGTGTCATCTAAATTTTTTGCCGCATCGCTTAGCTTGCGACCTTCAAATACGCCTACAATCACGCAATCATGGCGTTGTTTTTCAGGATTTCCGTTTTTTATGCTAAATTCCACTGTTGATTCCTTTATTATTGAAGCTAAATTGACGATGTCAATTTGAGATGAGTAATTATCTAGCGTTTCGACTTGAAATCAAAGCGTAAAATTCAACAAAAACATATCTGAAATGATAGATTTGAAATATCAGAATTTAAAAGACTACATTGAACATATTCAAAAAATCACTTTCGCATGAGCTTATCAGCACCGCTGGCGGGGTTTTTGTCATTTTAATAGGCATTATTGTAGCGCAGCGTGCAGGCAATCTCATTCGTCTCGCTGCCAAGGGCATTTTGCCTAACGATGCTATCAACACCTTGCTAGGTTTTAGCATGGTGCGCTATATGCCGATGATTTTATCATTGACGATTTTTTTAGCCGTTTTGCTCACGCTTACGCGCTGGCATCGAGATTCAGAAATGGTGGTGTGGTTTAGCTCTGGGCTTGGCCTCAATAAATGGGTAAAGCCCATTCTAACCTTTGCTCTACCAGTGATTGTGATGATTTCTCTGCTGAGCTTTTTGGTGATGCCATGGGCGGTAGACAAAGTAGAGGACTACCGCGTACAACTTAAAAGTCGCGATGATTTATCTTCTATCAATCCTGGCGTATTTAAAGAATCCAATAACGGCGAGCGTATTTATTTTATTGAAAGCTTTGACGAGCTTGGCAATGTGGTAAAAAATATTTTTGTGCAATCCACCCAGCACAAAAAAACTGGCGTAATTGTGGCCAGCCAAGGTAGCCGGGAAAAAGCTGACAACGGCGATGATTTTTTAGTCATGGAAAAAGGCCGTCGTTACGAAGCCAAACCTAATTCTGCCGAGGTTTCTACCACCGAGTTTGAGCGCTATGCCATCCGCGTAGAAACTAAAGAAGTCTCGCGCGAACCTGATGACACCAATGCAAAATCTACCCAAGAACTACTAAGTACAACCTCATCCGCCGATAAAGCTGAGTTGCAATGGCGTCTGGCCATTCCAGTTTCTGCGCTTATTTTGGTGCTACTTGCGATTCCACTCAGTTTTGTTGATCCGCGTGCAGGACGTTCGCTCAACCTGATTTTTGCGCTGGTGATTTATGTGATTTATAACAATATCCTCAGCATATTCCAAGCTTGGGTAACGCAAGGCAGACTCAACGCTACCATTGGGCTGTGGCCAGTACATGCATTTTTTGCGTTATTGGTATTTTATATGTTTTATCGGCGTAATCATTTGCTACCTTTAATGCCTAAATTAATCACTAAGCTGCCAAGCTGGTGGCTTGATTTAAAAAAGAAAACTTAAATCTAGATGCAAATATTTAAACGTTATTTTTGGCAAGAAACCAGCATCAACATTTCTATGATGATGCTGGGCCTGCTTGCTATGTTTTCATTTTTTGATTTAATTCAAGAGCTGGATAGCCTAGGCCAAGGCAATTATGGCATCTCACAAATGTTGGTGTTTGTATTGCTGAGTATTCCTGGCCACATTTACGACGTGGTACCCGTGGCAGTGTTGGTGGGCATGATGTATAGCCTAGGTACGCTGGCGCGCAATTCAGAGCTAGTAGTGATGCGCGTGAGTGGCTTGTCGCTGTTAAACATTGGCTGGATTTTAGTAAAAGTGGGGATGCTGTTTACCGTGCTGACTTTTTTTATTGGCGAGCTCATTACGCCTATTAGCGAAAAAATGGCACAGCGCATGCGCGTACAAGCAACTGACTCTGTGATTGCACAAGACTTTAAATCTGGCCTATGGGTGAAAGATGGCAAAAGCTTTGTGAATGTAGAAACTGTGCTGCCAGATGCGAGCTTGCTGAATGTGCACATTTATGAATTTGACGAAAACTTTAAATTGCGCAGCATCAGTGTAGCAAAAAAAGGTGAATTCGATGACGAGCGCTGGGACTTATCAGAAGTGACGCAAACCAAATTTAATACCTTTAAGAAAATTGAACAAAACAATATCCAAACGCAAATTTTCAATAAGGCCAATTGGAAGTCATTGATTCGCCCAGAGTTGTTAAATGTGCTTTTAGTCGCGCCTGAGAAAATGTCGGTATGGAATTTATATGCGTTTATACAGCATTTACAAGCCAATAAACAAAAAACTACGCGTTACGATGTGGCGCTTTGGTCTAAAATGATTTACCCCTTGGCCTGCATGGTGATGGTGATTTTGGCACTACCTTTTGGCTTCTTACAGCAACGCTCGGGCGGCACTAGCGCTAAGTTATTTATTGGCGTAATGCTTGGGGTAGCCTACCAAATTATGAATCGCGTATTTATTCACTTGGGCGTATTAAACGATTGGCCCCCACTAATGAGTGCGATTACACCCACGATTTTGTTTTTGATTGCGGGCTTGAGTATGCTATTTATGATTGAACGACGCTAGCAATTAAGCAAGCTGTATAAAACGGGTTTTTAGCAATCTATCGTGTAAAAACAAGCCATTTATATCGATTAAAGCCCAAAAATAACCTAGCCCACAGGCCAATAGACTTGCGCTTGCTAGGGCATATCGAAATAAGGCTTGTTTTGGCTTTAGGATGTTATTTTGCTGATTCACTAGCTTGATTTTCCAGGTTTGTGTAGCCAGTGTTTGGCCACTTTTACTCCAACACCACACAAAATAAATACCTGTAAAAAGCCACAATACCAGTTGCAAAGCATAACGCTTATAACCAATGCTAGCATCACCAAACATACTAACAAAACCCCAAGTACAAAACATCCATAGTGCAATTAACAATATTAACTCGTAAGCACAAGCTGCGAATAATTTAAACCGGGAGGCGTTTGCGTACATACAGGACTTTACTATTTTTAAGTTTAATAAGATTTTTGAATACAAAAAAGCCCGCTATTGTTGCGGGCTTGCAATCATATCTTTGGCTATAAATCAAAATCCGATTCCCAATCAATTGATTCTTTGCGTAATTTTTCGCGCTCTGCCTCTGGTAATTTTTTGTGCTCTGCCCATTTTTTACGCACTTCGGCCTTTTTTTCATCGCTTAAACTATGAAATTGCTGATAACGTTTACGTGCGTTTTCTCGCTCATAGGGCGTCATGCGGCTCCAACTATTCAAACGCTTTTGCACTAGCTGTTGTTTTTGCACATCCATACTCGGATAGTCTTTCGCAATATCCAACATTTTTTCACGTTGCCATGGCCGTAAAGTATCCCACTCGGCACCCAGTGGCGCCAATACTTTACGCTCACTATCCGTAAGTTCGCTCCAGCTTTTCATTGGCACTTGATTGCCACTATCTGCACCATCACTCAAACTGTTACTTAATGACGACTTAACACTCCCAATATCTCCTAAAGCAAGCTGAGTCTTACTAGACTTTAGTGATTCGGCTGCATGGAGCGTACTAACAAACAAGATGAGTAAAAATAAAAATTTATGCACTACTGCCAATTTCCCTAATATTTTATGGTTTTTAATTGATTAAAATGCTAATTGCTAGAGCTCAAGCTTTCCGTCATTTAATGATGGTTCAAAACCTCTGTCCACAAACGCTTCTGGTGGCAAATCTGCACCCAACAAGTACGCATCACTCGCTTGCTGCTGTCCAAACGCTTGCACCAGCACAACCCCTGTAATGATAGCACCTAAAATTAAACCAGTACTGGCGATGCGATGATGCTGTGCCCAGGCGAAAATGCCACTTAAAGTACCGTCTTTATTGGTGCTAACGCCAGAAATATGCTGCGCGTGTGCTTTGACTGCGCGCGCGCGGCCAATTTCCAGCTGTTTCAAAGTGCGCATACTTAAACGCTTGGCATGCGCATCTAACAAGCCTGCAATTTGTTTGCCTTGTAAGTCCGCGTCTTTAAAATTTACGCCTTCGGTGTCCTCAATTGTCTCGTGATTAATCGTCATGACTCTACTCCTAAATTTGCTAGCGCCCTGCTACCTAAGCCCTGTTTTTCTAACAAGGCGGCCATTGTGTGAACCGCGCGCGAACAATGCGTTTTAACGCTTCCTTGCGAGCAGCCCATCAATGAAGCGGTTTCTGCTACATCCATATCTTCCCAGTAACGCAATACAAAGGCTTCACGTTGACGTGCGGGCAGCTTTTCTAGCGCTTTTTCAATCATCTGCATGGTTTGGCTACGCTCAAGTTGACCCATTGGATTTTCTGATTCGTCACCGACATCAATCGTGTCCAGTGGGTCGCGATCCTCCTCGCCATTCTCACCCGCGCCAAATGATGATAGCAGCGTAGTCCATAAATTACGCACTTTTTGCCTGCGCCAGTAATCTCGCATGGTGTTTTGCAAAATACGCTGAAACAACATGGGGTACTCAGCAACGGGCTTATCTGCATATTTTTCGGCCAGTTTCATCATCGCATCTTGCACAATATCAAGCGATGCATGTTCATCCCGCACCGCATACACGGTTTGCTTAAACGCACGCCGCTCTACATCGTGCAAAAAATCTGATAACTCTTGTGAACTGGCCATGGATATTGGGTGTTAAATAGTAGTATAAGTATATCAGCTTTGGGTTTGTTTCTAATCGCTACGCTTTTGGTTACAATCACTGCATATTTTCATTGGAAAGACTTTATCAATATCATGGCGCGCATTTTAATACTCATCGTTTTAGCCTGGATTCTGTACCAGATCATTAAGCGTGTCATCTCTAACGCTAAAGCACAAAATCCAGCACAAGAAGCTACGCAAAATGCCGATGAAAAAATGCTGCAGTGTGCTCAGTGTGGTTGCCATGTACCAGAAAGCGACACCAAAGTGATCAATGAAAAAATTATCTGCAATAACCCAGAATGCAGCAAAGTAACGCATGGCGACTGATCTATTTGCTAGGCTAGATAGCAATATCAACGCCACGCGCTGGCGTAGTTTGCAGCTTTACAACGGCTATCGTGTTCTGGTTGCGTTGCTTTTCTTAGTATTGCAAGGCTTATTTGGTACAGATAGTTCGCTACCAAATATAAGCGGCGATTTATTTTCCACCTTAATTTTTTATTATTTTATTTTTAGTATTATTTCCGCAGTTTTTACTTGGCTAGAAAAGCCCAGTATTGATGTAAGTCTACCAGCACAAATTATCATCGATATTGGTTTTATTGTGCTGCTGATGCACGCACAGGTCGGCAGCCAAAGCAGCATCGGGCTTTTGCTCATCATCGCCATCGCCAGCGCCAGCCTGATTAGCGTAGGCCGCCTAGCTTTATTCTATGCAGCAATTGCCACTATTGGTATTTTGCTTGAGCAATTCTACCGTAACGTTTTTTTAGATAATACAAATACTAATTTCACGCCAGCAGTATTGCTAAGCCTTGGATGTTTTGCCACCGCCTGGTTGGCCTACAGCTTAGCAAAACGTAGTCAGCAAAGTGAATTACTGGCCTCGCAGCGTGGTTTAGATGTACAAAACATGGCGCAAATTAACGCGCTGATTACCCATGAAATGGATGATGGTGTGCTGGTGGTTGACCATGAGTTTAAAATTAAGCATCATAATATTCAGGCAGAAGTCATGCTAGGCAGTAGCTTAGCGGTCAGAAGCGGTACCGAAAACGATGCTGAAAATAATAAGGAACAAGGCATTTGGTTGGCAAAAACGTTAAGAGAGGTATCGCCAGAATTGCACAGCATGCTACAGACTTGGATGCAGGAAACTGAACTCTCGTTAGATTTTGCCGCGCCCAATATTTTAAAATTGAATACTGTATCGCGTGAGTTACGCATACGGTTTTTGCCAATTAGCGAGAGTCGCCAGCAAGGTGCGGTGATATTCATTGAAGATTGGTCCCACATGCAAACGCAAGCGCATCAGGTGAAATTAGCCGCCTTGGGGCGGCTTACCGCCAATATCGCACACGAAATTCGCAATCCATTAAGTGCCATTAGCCACGCCAATCAATTATTGCAAGAAGAAGACAATGACCCCGCGATTAAGCGCATGTTGCAAATTATTTCTGATAACGTGCAACGCTTAGACCAAATTATTAAAGACGTGTTGGAGTTAAACCGACGCGACCGCACCAACCAAGAAATTATTTATTTAGAAAATTTTATTAGCGATTTTTATACCCAGTTTTGTGCGGTAGAAAAAATTCCGTCTGATTGTTTTAAATTAGAAATTACAAATGCCGATACGCTGGTGTCGTTTGATCGCCGACATTTAAATCAAATACTATGGAACTTGTGTAAAAATGGCTGGCGGCACTCAAAAAATGCCGAAAATAGCCTAAAATTAACGGTGTCAATTTCCACAAAATCACAAATCGTGCATATTGAGATTAGCGATGATGGTGAGGGGATCCCAGAAAATGTACGCAGTCATTTGTTTGAGCCATTTTTTACCACAGAGAAATCGGGTACTGGCTTGGGACTTTACATTGCGCGCGAGCTGGCTGACGCCAATGGCGCAAAGTTACAGTACAAAACTTCCACTAGCGGCACGCAATTTATCATCCACCTTAAAAAAGTGTAGCAAAGGGTTAAGAGTTTAATGGCACAATTTAATTGCTTGGTGGTAGATGATGAAACCGATATTCGAGAACTGGTGGTGCTGACGCTGGAGCGAATGGATATCAAGGCGGACAGTGCCGCCAGTGTTGAAGAAGCGAAACAGCTGCTTGCGCAACGCGACTATGATTTATGCTTGACTGATATGCGTTTACCAGACGGTTTGGGCTTAGAACTTGTACAGCATATTTCCGCCAACTATATCGGCTTGCCCGTCGCTGTAATTACCGCTTATGGCAGTGCCGAAAATGCTGTTTCTGCCTTAAAAGCTGGGGCTTTTGATTATTTAACTAAGCCTATTTCACTCAAGCAATTGCGCCCGCTGGTAGAGTCTGCGCTGAAACTTGCAAGCTCAGACGCGAAAGAAACAAAAAACACGGTGGATTTAATTGGTACTTCACCCGCTATTGACTATGTACGCATCATGATAGAGAAATTAGCGCGCAGTCAGGCGCCTGTCTATATCAGCGGGGAATCAGGTAGCGGTAAAGAGCTGGCAGCGCGGCTCATACATAGCAACAGCTCGCGCAGGGACAAGGCATTTGTCGCCGTCAACTGTGGTGCGATACCAGAAAACTTGATGGAAAGTGAATTTTTTGGCTACAAAAAAGGCGCATTTACTGGCGCAGCGCAAGACACTTTAGGCTTGTTTCAAGCTGCCAATGGCGGAACACTATTTTTGGACGAAGTGGCTGATTTGCCACTGGCGATGCAGGTTAAATTACTGCGTGCTATTCAAGAGAAAAAAGTGCGTACCGTCGGTGGCACGGCAGAAGAGGCAGTGGATGTGCGCATTATTAGCGCCACCCATAAAAACTTGGGCACCATGATGGAACACGGCCAATTTAGGCAAGATTTGTATTATCGCCTAAATGTGATTCAGCTGAAAATGCCTGCACTGAGGGAAAGGCCAGAAGACATCCCTGAGCTGACGCAAAAATTGTTGCAAAAAATATGCGAGGCGCAATCGGTTGAAGTACCTGTACTAGAAGATAGTGCAAAAAAAATGATCAGCGAGCTGCAGTTTGCTGGCAATGTGCGAGAGCTAGAAAACATGCTAGAACGCGCACTGGCATTGTGCGATGGCCAAAAAATTACAGCAGATGATTTGTTTATGTATGAAGATGGCTTAGCAAGTAAATCTAACGTCAAGGCCATAGCCCAGCATGATTTTGACCCTGGTCATAGTGCAGCGATTGGCTTGCCAGAATACTTAGAAGACATCGAAAAGCGCGCCATTATCAAGGCACTTGAAAAATCCAATAACAACAAAACTGCAGCAGCTAAATTATTGGGCGTAAGCTTTAGAACGCTTAGATACAGACTAGCCAAGCTGGGCTTGGCTAAAGATGAAGGCACCGATTTAGAGGAAGAGGAATAATTCAACCAAATCAATTAAAAGCAAGCCAATTAAAAACACATGCCCTGCAGGCCGCATAGGTACTGGTCTGCAGAGCATTGAAAAATGCTCTGTAAATTTAGCTTAAATCACTTTAGCTAAAACATCTAATTAAAACGCCCATACCTAGGTTAAAGCAATGGCCAAATAAGTCAGGTACATTGCGCCATTTACCAGCAAATGCCACACTCTAATACCGCCTTTGGCCATTAAATAGCGCAGCCAAACAGCTGCAATCAGCGTAATAATAATACCCCACAACACCTCTTTGCGCGGCTCCCACGGCGTAAGCATAATACCAATGGCTGGCAATAGCGTGCCTTGAAACACCATCGCCCCGGTAATATTACCGAATGCCAGTGTATCTTTACCTTTGCGTATCCACAAAATACTGTTAACCTTTTCTGGTAGTTCGGTGGCGATTGGAATTATCAGCAAAGAAAGCAATAAAGCAGAAATACCAATAATTGCGGCAACGCCTTCAACTTGGTTAATAAAGCCTTTTGCACCAACAATCAATAAGGCCAAACCCAAGAAAAGCTGAACGGCTATCACGACCATATTGTTAGGCATACCTAGTCTGCATAGGTACATGTCAGTCTGCGCTTCGGTCGCATGGCCCCCTTCTACCAAAGCTTTCGATGCGTTAATGGTCATCATCACGTACACAAAATAAGTCATCACCATGCATGCGCCGATACCGTATCGAACTGCTGGCAGAGTATGCGGCACGTACATGGCAATAGCAGCCACCCCAAATGCAAATATAAAAAAGTTTAAATCGCGCAGCAAGCCAGTACGCTCTGGCCTCAAATGGCCTTGTGTGCCGCGACGTTTCCACACCGAAATCGCCATCAGCGACAGTGACAGTGTCGCCAACATCAGCGGCGCGCCTAATATAGCGCCCACACCAATTTCATGCCCCGCATTTTCGTTGGCTGCGCTCGATGTATAGGTAAATATCGCAAGCAAGGGCACCAATGTTTCGGGTAAGGCAGTACCTACTGCCGCAAATATAGAGCCTGTTACTCCTTCGGAAATACCGAGTTTTTCACCCAAATGTTCTAATGCGTTGGTGAAAATCTCCGCCGCAATTAAAATTATCACCAACATCAAGAAAAGCTGCACAAATATCATGGGTTTACCTTTACAATTAACTAACTAATATAGAAGATTTTAGCCGATTAAGCTTCTTCCTGCATGTCAAATCACCAATTAAAAAATTATCCGCTAAAAATTAATGTAGCTGGCTATGTAGAAACTGCCACCCAGATTAGCTCCCCCAACTTCGACACACGCCCCGACAGCTGCACGATTGATTTAATCGTGATTCATAACATCAGCCTACCACCCAATGAATACGGCGGCCCTGGCGTGGTGCAATTATTTACGAACACCCTCAACCCCAACGAGCATCCCTATTATGCTGAGATTTATACACGCAAAGTATCTTCGCATTTTTTTATTCGACGCGATGGCGAGCTGATGCAATTTGTTTCTTGCTTGCAACGCGCATGGCATGCGGGTGTGTCAAGTTGGAATAATCGGGAACGTTGTAACGATTTCTCAGTCGGAATAGAGCTGGAAGGCAATGACTATGAAGCATTTGCAGTTGCTCAATATAAAACACTAAAAAAATTAATAGTTTGTTTAAAAGACAACTACCCAGTTCAACATACTGTCGGGCACTCGGATATTGCGCCAGGCCGCAAAACCGATCCTGGTCCTTATTTTGACTGGGAAAAAATCAATAAGATTAAATTTAAATAATTAAAGATCCGCTTATGCAAAACACAAATACTTTTTTTATCATTGGCTTGCTGAGCTCATTATTATTGGCTTGTGGAGCAAGTAGTGATGAGGATGCAGAGAAAAATGGCGATAAAAGAGATATTAAACCAACCTTAGTAACAGTCACACAGGTAAAAAATCAAGCGGTTGAAACAACTGAAACTGCAATTGGCTCACTAGAAGGATTAATCGACCCAACAGTGGCCTCAGAACTCGCTGCGCGCGTGATCAAAGTACACGTAAATCCAGGTGAAACAGTCACAAAAGGTCAATTGATAGCGACGCTAGACGCTACGGATTTTGGCATGCAGCGTAATGAACAGCAAGCCGAAGTGGCGCGTATACAAGCGCTCATAGACAACCAAGCAAAAATTGTGGCGCGTAATCAAACTTTAGTGGACAAAAAATTCATCTCGCAAAACGTGGTAGATAATGATGTCGCACAACAAAATGTACTTAAACAGCAGCTTGCCGCTGCCAGAGCCCGTGCAAATAGCATTAACCACAACAGCAGTAAATCGAAAATAGTTGCTCCAGTAAGCGGCGTGGTTGAGAGAAAACTGGTGGATACTGGCGATTTTGTGCGGGTGGGTGATCCAATTGTACAAATTATCTCGAAACAAAGACTGCGCGCGCACTTGCCTTTTCCTGAACATATTGGCGCCCAACTCAAACCTGGTTTAAAAGTACGTTTAAGTACACCCACCAGCGAGAAGCCAGTGGTTAGTGACATTCGCGAACTGAAGCCGATGATTACTGAAGGTAGCCGCACCATTGATGTCATTGCCGACGTGGTGGATGAAACCAGCTGGCAGCCAGGTGCCAGCGTGACAGGTACCGTGGTTTTAGGCGAGCAAAGCGCAGCGATGATGATTCCTGAGCAAAGTTTGGTGTTGCGTCCCGCAGGCGAGGTGGTGTATGTGGTGCGCAACAATGTTGCTTACCAGACCATTATTAAAACGGGCTTACGGCAAGACGGCCTAATCGAAATTTTAGAGGGTCTATCTGCCAACGATACCATAGTGGTCGATGGTGCAGGCTTTCTAACGGACAAGGCTGACGTTAGCATTCAGCAAGCAAAATAATAAGTCTATAGGGTTTTATAAATGACGCTTCCTGAACTATCCATCAAACGCCACGTCCTCGCCTGGATGCTGTCTGGCGTCATTATTTTGTTTGGATTAATCGCTTATCAACGCATCGGTATCGACCGTATTCCTTCGATTGATTTCCCAGTCATTATGGTCAACACGGTATTGCGCGGTGCCGACCCTGATGTAGTGGACACAAGTATCACCAGTGTCATCGAATCTGCCATCAACACCACGCCTGGCATTGAACATATTCAATCAGCCTCTTCACCTGGTGTCTCTACTATCAGTATCACTTTTGCACTGGATAAAGATATTGATGTGGCTTATAACGAGGTGCAGGCTAAGGTCAACCAGATATTGCGACGTTTGCCTACCGATACTGACCCGCCTGCCGTTTATAAGGTGGACACCAACGCAGCACCTGTGATTTGGTTATCGTTAACTGGCGACCGCACCATTCAGCAACTCAACTTATATGCCAATAACGTACTGAAGAAAAAGTTTGAAACTATCAATGGCGTAGGCGAAGTTCGGTTCGGCGGAAAGCGTGACCGAGTGATTCGTGTCAATGTCATCCCTGAGCGCATGGCAGCTTATAAGCTAAGCGCAACTGATTTAATTGCTGCATTTAATCGCGAACACGTGCAGCTGCCTGGTGGCTTTTTGGTCAGCAACCAAGCGGAGAAACTACTCAAAATCGATCTAGAGTTTCATAGCACCAAAGAACTGGCTGAGATGGTCGTCATTACGCGCGAAGGCGTTGCAACACGCTTGAAAGATATTGCCACCATCGAAGATGGCATTACAGATAATCGCCAAATTGCGCGTTATAACGGCAAGCCTGCGGTGGGCATTGGCATGGTGAAAATCGCCAACGCCAATACCGCCGAAATTATTGAAGAAGTTATCGATAGGCTGGATAACGAAGTAAGGCCCAGCTTGCCGCCTGGCATGCAATTAGAAGTATCCACCAACGATTCTATTTTTATTAAACAAATGGTGGCTGGCTTAAAAGAACACTTGGTGGAAGGTACGTTATTTGCTGCATTGATTGTGCTGATTTTTATGCGCTCATTTAGCTCAACGTTAATGATTTGTTTAGAGATTCCCGTTTCACTACTGGGCGCAATTGCGGTGATGTATTTTGCTGGCTACACCTTTAACAGTATGACGCTGTTAGCCTTATTACTGTTGATTGGTGTGGTAGTGGATGACGCGATTGTAGTGCGAGAGAGCATATTGCGGCATATGTCGGGCGAAGTTGGTACGGGTATCAGCGTGGCGGACTTAAAAAACCCGCAAAAAGTAGATGCCTTTCGCAAGCTGGCCACACTAAATGGCAGCAACGAGGTAGTGTTTGCGGTGCTTGCCTCATCGCTATCGTTAGTGTGTATTTTTGCGCCAGTCATTTTTATGGATGGCGTCATTGGTATGTTTTTCGAGTCATTTGCGGTAGTAGTGACTTTTGGGGTACTAGTGTCTTTATTCGTTTCGCTCACGCTAACACCCATGCTGTGTTCACGCTATTTAAGCGTTACCGCTGCTGACAATGCACTTTATCGCATGTTTGAGCGCGGCTTAAACCACATGGATACAGTGTATAAAAAATTGCTGACCATGGCGTTGCATCATCGTGCTGCTGTGCTACTGTTTACCCTAGTGTTTGTGCTGGCAAGTGGTTACTTATCCCTTAAATATGTCGCCAAAGATTTTGTGCCAGAATCTGACGAAAGCAGCTTCAGTATTAATATAAAAACGCCATTAGGTTCCAACTTGGAATATACCGACTCGAGAATGAAACTGGTCGAATCGGTACTAGCTCGCCATAACGATGTAATCGAAAGCTATTACTCCAACATTGGCGCTGGCTCACGTGGGCAGGTCAATCAAGGCAGCGTCAGTGTGCGCCTAAAACCTAAGGATGAACGTGACATCAGCCAACAAAAGCTAATGAAAGAACTGAAAGCAGAATTAGATGTCATTCCTGGTGTGCAAGCCATTCCTTCACCGAAATCTGTGATAGGCGGGCAGCGATCAGAGAAGTTACAGTTCAATCTTACCGGCACAAATTTGCAAGAAATTGGCCGCATTTCGCAAAAGTTGCAACAAGCTCTTACTGCAAATGGCAATTTAGGCAAAGTGGATGTGGATGTTCAGCTGGATTTACCACAGCTAAAAATGCAAATTGACCGTCCGCGCGCCGCCACTTTGGGTTTAGATGCAAACGAGATTGCGACAGCAGTTTCGCTCTATGCAGGCGGCATTAATGTAGCCACCTACAATGACACCACCAGTGACGGCCAACGCTATGATATTCGCTTAAAAGCGGGTGATGATGTGCTAAAAACAGCGGCCGATTTGAGCAAAATTTACTTGCGCAGTAGTAGCGGCGAATTGATACGCTTGGATGCCGTGGCCAGCTTTAAAACAGAGCTGGGCGCCGCAGTGATAGGCCGTTACGATTTGCAATATGCGGTTAATTTTTATGCCAACCCGACTCTACCATTAGGCGAAGCGGTAGATCTTGTGAATAAAACGGCAGCAGAAATTGTACCGCCCTCTTACACGCTCAAATATACTGGGCAAGCAGAAGAGCTGAGCAAAACCATGCAGAACTTAAAATTTGTATTTTTGCTGGCGTTTATACTGCTATATATGGTGCTGGCCAGCCAATTCAACTCATTTGTGCAGCCACTGATTATTATGCTGGCACAGCCATTGGCCATTATTGGCGGGCTAATCGCACTACTTATTTCTGGTGATACCCTCAATATATTCTCGATGATTGGGCTAGTGCTGCTGATAGGTTTGGTGGCAAAAAACTCAATCCTGTTGATTGATTTAACTAACCAATTACGGGACAAAGGCGCCAGTATTGATGTCGCGTTAAGAGAAGCCTGCCCAGTCAGATTGCGCCCAGTAGTGATGACATCGCTGACAATTATTCTGGCACTGTTACCCGCTGCCATTGGCTTGGGTGCCGGCTCAGAAACCAATAAGCCGCTGTCAGTGGCCATCATTGGCGGCATGATTTCTTCTACCTTGCTTACTTTGGTGGTTGTGCCTGCCGCCTACTCGCTGGTGATGAATGGCATAGAGAATTTTCACGCCAAAAGGCTGTTAAAACACTCGAGCTAAAATATATGCTCTGCAAGCTTCATGGATATTGGGTTGCAGAGCATGCGCTTTGATGTGCTGAATTTTGTACGACTAAACGACCAACTTTGCTAAATACTGCAAGTTCAATCCTTCGACTTTTGGTTGCCACAAATCTGATTTAACAGGAAACTCTGCAAACTCTCCTGTACGCTTGTAACCAAGCCGTTCGTAAAACGCAATCAGTTCGTGCCGAATAGAAATGACCGCCATATGAAAGCCCACCACGCGCCACTCTCTTAGCGTCATGGCTTCTGCGGCTTGTATCATTTTTTTTCCATATCCTTTGTTTTGCAAGCTAGGTTTCACGGCGATCATGCCAAAGTGCACGGTATCTTTAAAGGCCAGTTCTTGCCACTCACAACAGATCGTGGCCACAATTTCATCTCTCAGCACGCCAATTAAAATAAAGGCATTGTCACGTTTGATGATTTTGCCAATCTCTGCCGTAGTGGTGCGCAAGCCCTCTAAAATATCGGCTTCTGTTGTCCAACCTTTACGGCTGGTTTCTCCACGATAAGCCGCATTCACCAGTTTTGCAATGGCTTCGGCATCGACCAGCTCGGCTTTATAAAAATTCAACATAAAAATTACTTAACAAGGTTTAGGATTAAGTTTTGCTCACGAGTTTCTGTACGACTAAACTACCAATCATATCGCCCTGTACGTTGACCGTTGTTCTAAGCGTATCAAGCAATCGATCAATCGGCAGCAAAATAGCAATCGCCTCTGCAGGCAAGCCTACGCTTTGCAACACCATCACCATCGTCACCATGCCGGCACTGGGAATGCCTGGTGCGCCAACGGCGGCAATCATGGCGGTGACGAACACAATCATTTGCTGGGTTAAATTAAGGTCTATCCCAACCAAATTGGCAATAAATAAGGCGGCGGCGGCTTCATACAATGCCGTACCGTCCATGTTGATAGTGGCGCCCAACGGCACCACAAAACCGGCAATTTCTGGCTTTACATGTAAATGTTGCACTGAGCAGCGCATGGTGACGGGCAGTGTAGCGCTGCTAGAACTGGTGGCGAATGCGGTGACTAGTGATTCACGCGCGCCGCGCCAAAACCATAGCGGTGTTTTGCCAGTGATTAGGAACAACAATAATGGTAAGATGACAATGCCATGTAATAGTAAGGTGCCAATTACCACCGTCATAAACTTGGCCATAGTGCCCAGCATGGCGGCATCCTGTGTGGCAACCAACTTTATCAACAGTGCGGCAATGCCCAGCGGCGCCAACACCATCACCCAACTGACAATGCGCATGGTGATTTCGAGACCTTCTTGTAATAGCACAAGAATATTTTTATAGCGCTCACCCCCCATCACTAACGCAACACCCAATATCAGCGCAAAAATCACGACTGCCAGCACGTTACCATTGGCTAAGGCCTGAAACGGATTCATAAAAAGTCCGTGTAAGAACTGTGCAAAAAATTCGGGCAACGGTAACTGTTGAGTTTTAAACTCGCCCATGGCATCGGCAAACATGGCAATTTGCATGCCTGCACCTGGCTTGAAATAATTGCTAGCGAGCAAGCCTAAACCAACGGCAATCGTTGTTGTGAAGGCAAAAAATACTAATGTACTTACCCACACCCTGTGCATCTGCTGATGTTGGCGTAAGTTGGCAATACCCACTGCAATACTGCAAAACACCAACGGAATTAAAATCATTTTGAGTAAATCAATAAACAGCGTGCCAATAAGACCAGACGCGTACAGTCCACCTTTTACTAGGCTGTTGTCTGCGCCAAGCGAATGAAAATATAGCCCAACCACCACCCCAACAACTGCAGCAACTAAAATTTGAATGTTGAGGCTAGGCAGTTTCATTCGTTCAGTTCCATTTAAGCGGCTTTTCTTTCAAACACCGCTGCAAAAAAGCCATCGGTGCCATGCAGATGTGGCAACAGCTTTAAATAATGCCCTGTGTCTAAATTGATCTGTTGTTGTGCCAATATTGCATTGGCTGGCACTAAAACAAAATCAGGATTCGCAGCTAAAAATGCCTCAGCAATCGCCTCATTTTCATCTTGCAACAAACTACAAGTGGCATAGATTAAGCGTCCACCGGCCTTGGTGAGCTTTGCTGCACGCGCTAGAATATTGGTCTGCTTCACGTTTAACTCTGCGATATCAGTGGCTTCAAAACGCCATTTTAAATCAGGATTTCTTCTTAAAGTACCCAGCCCGCTACACGGTGCATCGACTAATACGCGGTCAAATTTACCATTAAGGCGCTTTAGTTTTTGGTCGTTCTCTCCCGAAATAACTTGTGCGTGCAGGTTAGATAAACCCGAGCGTTTTAAGCGTTGACCTAAATTATGCAAACGTTTTTCTGAAATATCGAATGCATATAAACGTCCGGTATTTTTCATCAGCGCGCCAATCGCCAAGCTTTTACCACCCGCCCCTGCACAGAAATCTGCCACCATTTGGCCGCGTTTTGGCGCCACCAAGTAAGCCAATAACTGGCTGCCTTCATCCTGTACCTCAATTTTGCCTTCAGTAAACAATACATGACGGCTAATTCCCATCCGGTTCGGCATGCGGATGCCAATGGGCGAATGCGGTGTGATGGCAATAATATCTTCGTTAGAAGTATTTTCTGCCAACATTTTTTTTAGTACGTCTTCGCGATTACCTTTAATGGTGTTCACGCGCAAATCGAGGCTAGCTTGCTCAAACATACTGCGGCAAATGGTGAGCGCTTCTGTCTCACCATACTGCATCACGAGCTTGTCCCATAGCCAATCGCGCACATCGGCCTGCACGGCTAATGGTAAATTTTCGGTCGATTTAGCTTTAATCGCTTGCGCCCATTCTGTTTGCTGCTCATTCAAAATAGATTCCAGCTCGCGAATGCTTTTGCCCTCTACCTTAACTAGCCAAGCCAATATGAGCTTGCGCGCATCATCGGGGTCACCTTCTTCATTCGCTGCAACAGTACTTAAATAGCGCAAACGGCGCAGCACGCCATAGACACTCTCCGCCACAAAGGCACGCTCTTTGGTGCCAAGCTCACGATTGTTACGGAAAAATTCGCTTAGTTTAGCATCAGCTGGACTGTTAAATTCCAACAGATTAGTGAGCACCATGGCGGCTTGACGGAGTAAATTTGCGTTCATTGTTTTCTTAAAAATAAATATTGTTGTCTAGGTTGTTATTGGTTACTTGTTTACTGATTAATGACTGGCCGATTAGTGGTGATACGCGTTGCCAGCATTTCCACCATACTGCCATCGCTTTCTATTTTACGGATTTTTACTGGTGCGTACTGATAATCTATGGCCAACCACAATTCAGTTTTCTCTTCTTGGTTACTGCCGCTATGCAAAATATGCAAGGTTCTTAGCTCACCCAGTGCCGAATTTACTTGCTCCTCACCCTCAAAACTGTAATCGTAAATGCTTAATTTTTTGCCATTTACAATGGCTAACTGCATGTGCTGCAAGGGGGCTACATACATAAATTGATACATAAAACTGAGTAAATCCTGCGTACCATCAGGCAAGTCTTCTGTTTTTTCACCTTTTGCCGTTTTTAAATTCACTTTTTTAGCCTGCCAATCAAAGCTAGCAGAGCGTGTTTTATCAGCTTTTTTTCCAAACTGGTACAAATAATGGTTGGGCTGAAGACCAAATTTAGTCAGTTTACCTTCACTTTTTTGCAGTAATTCTGGAAATAATAAAGCCATGATGCCAGCGCCCTCGGTAAGCCAGCTTATTTGGTATTGTGTATTTTCTACCAGATTGTAGATAATCTTTGCTTTACCTTCTACGACACCTTCAATTGCGGTACGTACATCAAACTCTGTTTCTATATATTGGTATGCATTTTCGTTAATCACCAAACCCATATCCAGTGGCTGAACTGGCTCTTCAGTTGCTAGCAACTCGTCAATATTTTGCGGCGGCACAATTGGCTCTGGCTTTGGTGTAGCTTCCACAGTATCGCTTGCAGGAACCTCTGGCTTTGCTTCTGGCTCCAGCGCAAGTTCATCAATGTTGGCAGTAGGCGATGCTTCTATGATGGGTTTAGGTTCTGCAATTGCTATTTCTTCGGGTTGCGGCATCTGTAGCGGTGGTATTTCTAGTTTTTGTGGCACTAGTTTAGGCATTTGAATGCGCGCCTCAATCAAATGCATTTCATTTTTTAGGGTAGGCAACGAAAAATTCATATTGCCAAAAAAAATTGTATGTAGCACCGTAGAAATAACGATTGCAATCCCCAACCTTTTAGATGCTGGTTGTTGCAAAATGTCGACCAGTTTATTCCACATGTATTTTGGTTAAGGTTTGCTCAAAATTATTGCCATCTTCATCGATGAGTAAGTAACGTACAGGCAAATAAAATTGGTCCTCTGCCAGCCATAGCTGCTTTTTATCTTCGCCCGCTCTGGCTTGGTTAGAGATATGTAGCGTTTTAAAACTTTTATTTGCTGCGTCTAGCGACATACCGCGCGCCAGCACTTTATATTGATATTGGTTTAATTTTTTACCCGTTGTCACCACCACCTTTACTTCATCTTTCATGGGTGGATTAAACATAAATTGATACGCGTAACTGGCTAAGTCTTGTGTACCTTGCTGCAGTTTTTCGGTTCTGGTATCACCTTTCACTTGCATGATAAGCAGGCTTTTAGCCCAATTAAAATCTGCAATCAATGTTTTTTTAGCACTTTTCCCCTGATGCAATTCAAAATGATTTGGCTTTAAACCAATTTTGGTAACCGTGCCCGTGCTAGTAAGTACACGCTCACCCATCAAGGCATACACACCTATGCCTTTAGTCACCGATTTGATATTGTACTGTTTACCGTTCTGGCTAAACTGCTCGACTACCTTGGCAAACAACTTGCCTTCGCGCGTCAAGTCATACTCAAGTTGAATTTTTTTGGGGACTGCATACGCTAAATTTGTGCCAAATAAAAATATTGGCAAAAGTAAAATAGTAATTAATCGTTTTAGTTTCAACATGCACTTCTTTCAAAAACATTTCTTTAAAAAATAGTGAAGCTACTTTAACGCATTCACAGAAATTGCGTTGTCTGACTAAATCACGACCATCTACACCACTATCGTTGCGGCTTCGCCATCAGCCTGCATACGAATCACACCAATTTCATACACAGTTTCACCCGCACCTTCCAGCAGTCGTTTGGCTTCTGCTACATGCGCTTGGTCTAGCGCCACCGCCATGCCAATGCCGCAGTTAAAAGTTTTATACATTTCATTATGGGTAATATTCCCTTGCGCTTGCAGCCACTGAAATAGCGGTGGCAAGTCCCAACTTGTTGCGCTAATTTCTGCGGTTAAGCCAGCAGGCAGCACCCTCGGAATATTCTCAGTAATGCCACCGCCTGTGATGTGCGCCATGCCTTTTACAGGTAATGCTTCTATCAATTTAAGCAATGACTTCACATAAATTTTCGTCGGCGCCATCACCACATCCTTGAATTTCCGACCATGAAAATCTGATTCGAAATCAATGCCTGATTTTTCAATCAGCTTACGAATCAGTGAGTAGCCGTTGGAATGTGCGCCGCTAGAAGCTAGGCCCAACACTACATCTCCAGCTTTAATCGTCGTACCGTTAATAATATTCTCTTTATCGACACATCCCACTGCAAAGCCTGCTAAATCGTACTCCCCCGCAGGGTACATACCTGGCATTTCGGCGGTTTCGCCACCCACCAGTGCACAACCAGATTGCTCACACCCCTCAGCAATGCCTTTAATTACTTGCGCCGCCGTCCCTACTTCTAGCTTGCCGCAAGCAAAATAGTCCAAGAAAAATAGCGGCTCAGCACCCTGCACTAAAATATCATTCACGCTCATGGCGACCAGATCAATGCCCACCGTGTCATGCTTATTTAACTCAAACGCTAATTTGAGCTTGGTGCCCACGCCATCCGTACCAGAAACCAAAATCGGTTCTTTAAATTTTTTCGGCACTGCAAACAATGAACCAAAACCACCAATGCCGCCCAGAACCTCAGGCCGCATGGTGCGTTTAGCAAAAGGTTTTATTTGCTCTACGAGCGCATCGCCCGCTTCAATATCTACGCCTGCGTCGCGGTAACTAATGGAATTTGTATTGGTGGTATTGGCAGTCAAAACGGAGCTCACTTATCAATCTAAAGTTTAAATGTCGTACTATGACTTAATGTTGCTTAATTTAAGTATAATTTACTAAGTCGATATTTTAACGCACTATGCCCAATCAACCAAAAAACAATACATCTGCCAAATTTATAGCCAATAACCGCTGGCTAATTCTTTGCATCGTTTTTTTATTTTTGCTTTATCTGTTGCTGCCCGTGCTCACGCCATTTTTAATTGCGGCGGTTCTCGCTTATATTTGCGATCCACTGGTGGATAAAATCAGCGTGTGGGGCTATAAAAAATATCAATTTGGTCGAACGACCTCTACCGTACTGGTCATGCTGGCTATTTTTAGTGCCATTACGCTGCTATTGTTAATCGTCATCCCCTTGATACAAAACCAATCACTGCTCATTGTTGAACGCTTACCCGTCATCATTGACAACTTACGCACAACCATTGAGCCTTGGCTAAAAGCTAAATTTGGCATTAGTTTTGCCATTGATAGTGCGCACCTGCAGGAAATCATTAGCAAAAATTGGAAAACTGCAGGCAGTTTATTAGGGGATGTGCTACAAACGGCAGGTACGAATAGCATGGCCCTGATAGGGGTTGTGGCGAATATTTTATTATTACCAGTTGTGCTGTTTTATTTGCTGCGCGACTGGGATCAATTTGTTGCAGGCATTGGCAATTTAATCCCGCGTGATCTAATCGATAAAACCACCGATTTGGCAAAAGAAATCGATCAAATGCTGGCAGAATTTATGCGAGGACAACTGACCGTGATGCTCATTATGAGCGTTTTTTATTCTGCAGGCTTGTGGTTAGCGGGGCTAGATAATGCCCTGCCAATCGGCATTATTGCGGGGCTATTAAATTTTGTGCCCTACCTTGGGCCTGCACTTGGCATGGGGTTGGCGTTATTGGTTGGTGCATTGCAATTTAATACGTTTAGCCAAATCATTCCCGTGTTGGCAGTGTTTGGCATTGGCCAACTCATTGAGAGCAACCTAATTACGCCCAAATTGGTGGGCGAGCGTATTGGTTTGCATCCTGTGGTGGTCATTTTTGCATTGCTGGCAGGCGGTCAATTATTTGGGTTTACGGGTGTACTGCTGGCTTTACCTATCACTGCCGCTATTGCGGTGGCGCTGAACCACGCCAAAGATAACTATTTAGATAGTGATGCCTACCTAAAATAAGTTAGTAGAATTTAAGTTAGTTAAACCAAGGCATGAAGCAATTATTACTTGATATTAAACCCGCCGCTGCGCCGTCGTTAGGCAATTTTATTGTAGGCCGCAATGCAGAAGCGCTGGCCAGTTTGAAACAAGCCATTGCTGGTGGTCAGCCTAGATTCATCTATTTTTGGGGTGAACCCGGCAGCGGCAAGAGCCATTTGTTATCGGCCTGCAAGGCAATATCCATGCGGGTCGCAGACGATGTACATTTGCTCGACAATGAAGCACAAATTGCCTTATTCAACACCTACAATCAGCAAAAAGAGATTGACGGAACACTGATAACCGCGGGCCTGCATGCGCCGACACAAATGGGACTGCGCGATGATTTGGCAACAAGATTGGCTTGGGGCTTGGTGTATCAATTGCATCCACTCAATGACGATGAGAAAGCAAGTGCACTAAAACAACATGCCAAAGAACGTGGTATGAAGCTACCCGATGAAGTGACAGATTACTGTTTACGCTATTTGCGCCGTGATTTACCCTCGCTCATGGCGATATTAGATGCGTTGGACGAATGGTCACTGATTGAGAAAAAACCTGTTACCGTGCCAATGCTGCGTAAATTATTACAATTAAATTTGGACGTTTGACAGCTTTAATGCATCAAAATGGTCTGACAATCACTACCGCGCCGCGCAGTTCACCCACGTTGTAGTCTATCGCTTTATCCGCTGGATATAGCGCTTGCAAACGTACTTTCACATCTTCAGAAATCTGCGCTGACTGGCCATGGCACTGCACACACATCGGCTGCAAACCAATCGCCTTGGCATAAAGTAGCGTAGGCCTGTTGTTTAATTGGCTTACGCTGTAAGTTTCCATTTGCTCAAATTTTTCGCCTTGTGCTGCCCTTTCTGCAAAAGTTTTTAGCGCCGCTTGCTGCCAATCGTTGGGTTGATTATTTGGGTTGCGCGCTCGCGTACCCACACGCCCTACTTGCCAGTTTGTTTGTTGCGATAATGAAGCTGCGATTTCTGGGGCGGTCACATTACAAACGCCAATCGCACTGGCTACGCCATTAGCTGCGATTTCTTTTTTTAGCGTAGCGCCTAAGGTGCTCACCAATTGGGTTGCCACACTGCGCGTCTCAGCTAGGGTTTTTTCATCCACTGATTGATTACTGATAGGTGGATTTTGCGTACATGCAGCTAGAAAAAACCCCATGCTTAAAACTGTCATCCGTTTCATGGTTAAACTCCCGTCAAGTATTGAATTTAATACTACCTTTTTAGCAGCTTAATTGATGTGATATGGGTCACAAACTTAAGTTAAAATTACGCCTTGAATCTATGCATTAAATCGTATGATAGATAAATACTATCCTAAAGGTAAACCATGCTACGCATTACTGAGATAAAACTCCCTGTTGAAAACGCACCGTCTCTCACGCATGAGATGGACACCATTCAAGTGGCATTGTTAAAACGCCTACACATCACCGCTGCTGATTTGATTGGCTTTAGCATTTTTAAGCGCGGTGTCGATGCGCGTAAATCCAACAATATTTTGTACGTGTATTCGCTGGACTGTGAAGTAAAAAATGAGGCAAAAATACTCGCCAAATTTGCCAAAGACGCGCACATTAAAATAGCACCAGATACAGAATATAAACCTGTCACCCATCAACAAAACACCCCGAAACTGCGCCCTATCGTTGTTGGCTTTGGCCCTGCGGGCATCTTCGCCGCACTCATTTTAGCGCAAGCTGGCTTTAAGCCAATTGTGCTAGAGCGTGGCAAAGCCGTCAGAGAGAGAACCAAAGACACTTGGGGATTATGGCGGAAAGGTAAGCTCAACCCTGAATCGAACGTGCAGTTTGGCGAAGGTGGTGCTGGTACATTCTCAGACGGAAAATTGTGGAGCCAGATTAAAGACCCGAAACATTATGGACGTAAGGTACTACAAGAGTTTGTAGCGGCAGGTGCGCCGCCTGAGATTTTGTATGTAAGCCACCCGCACATTGGTACGTTTAGGTTAGTGGGCATGGTAGAAACTATGCGCGAAACCATCATTAAACTCGGCGGTGAAATTCGCTTTGAAAGCCGTGTGGATGATATTGAAATTGCGAATGAACAGGTACAGGCCGTTATCTTAAAAAGCGGCGAACGCATCGCCACCAATCACCTAATTCTAGCCGTTGGCCACAGTGCGCGTGATACCTTTGAGATGCTGCATCGCAATCATATTTATATTGAGGCCAAGCCATTCTCAATTGGCTTCAGAATCGAACATCCGCAAAGCCTCATCGACAAAGCACGCTATGGCAATAGTTATAGTGAAGATACGCTAGCTAAGTTGGGCTCGGCTGAATACAAGCTAGTACATCACGCCAGCAATGGCCGCAGTGTATATAGCTTTTGCATGTGCCCAGGCGGCACGGTGGTGGCCGCAGCATCGGAGGAAGGACGCGTGGTCACCAACGGCATGAGCCAATATAGTCGCAACGAGCGCAACGCCAATGCTGGCATTGTGGTGGGCATTACGCCAGAAGTAGATTATCCAGCGCACCCACTAGCCGGCATGGAGCTACAGCGCCAACTAGAATCCAAAGCCTATGCCCTAGGAGGCAATAACTATGCGGCTCCTGGGCAATTAATTGGCGACTTTTTAGCCAATAAATCTTCAACTCAATTTGGTGAAGTGCAGCCTAGTTATACCCCTAGCGTGCACCTAACCAATCTAGATAGTGCCTTGCCAGAGTTTGCCATTACGGCAATTCGCGAGGCAATCCCAGCATTTGCCAAACAATTAAAAGGCTACGATTTAGCTGATGGCATTTTAACCAGCGTTGAAACACGCACTTCATCGCCGATTCGTATTAAACGCGATGACGAAACCTTGCAAAGTATTAATACCAAAGGCCTATATCCGTGTGGCGAGGGGGCTGGTTACGCGGGGGGCATATTATCGGCTGGTGTAGATGGCATTAGAGTGGCTGAGGCTGTGAGTTTAAGCCTAGCCAATAAATCTTAAAAACAGAAAGCTTAAGCGGTCACTTCAATCTCGCCTGTACCAGTTTTTCCTAAGTTATCGTGCCAAGTCAGGCTCACCTTGTCGCCCACTTTCGCGTTATCCACATAGCAGGTTAAATAAGGATTTTTTGCAATGCCAGTGCCCCATTGCATTTGAAAAACAGCTTGGCCGTTCACCATTAAATCCGCCACTTGGATAAAATGTGCAGGGATAATATTAGCAAAATCGTCGGTGGCACGCCCTGTGTGCATGGGGTGGATGATAATGGCTTTAATCTCCGTTAAATTGCCTTTTTGCTTGGCGCGCAGTTTGATGCTGCTTTCAAACTTTTCATTGGCACTGCCGCCACCGCCACAACCATTTTCCAGCACTTGTACATTTTTACTGGCAGTAAAATACTTTCCATCGGCTTTTACAACAACTTTAACACCCGATGTTTCGGCCATTTTAATGCGCGTAGTCAGCTTGGCTTGTGCGCCTTTAGCCAACATAACATTCGCAATCAGCGGTGTCGGATTTTTCTCAACAAAAATGGCAATGGCTTCTACGTTCGGAATATCAGTAGCAATTTCCACTTGTACGATGGCGCCATTTTCCGCACGGTTTGGCGCGATAATGCTGATGTTGCTGCTGGGTATTTCGCCATTAATTTCTAAGCCTTTCTCCGCATCATCCAATTTTTCAGCATCAAACGCAGCCCTATTCCATACAGCTGCCAGCACACTGAGCGGCAACATCAACAAGGAAGTTGCAATGCCTAGCATGGCGAAAAATCCTCTACGCTTTAAATCTACAGACTGCATTAACTCAGCCTCTCATCCGCTAGTTTTTCATTTTCTTGCAAACGGCGAAAGTCTTTTAGCCGCGCTTCCACAATTGAATGTTCATAAAAATTGCCATCATTGGCTTTGGCCGCCAATTCCATCTGTTCAATGGCTTTTTTCAAATTATATTTGCGGTAATAAGCTTCTCCCTGCGCTTGAAAGCTCAGCAATTTTTTGTTTTTTGTACTGTAAGCTTTGGCTAACAACTCATAAAAATAAGCATCATTGGGGAACAGTGCCTTTTTATCTTGCACCAGTTTAATGGCATTATCTGGCTGGTTAACTGCCAAAAAATGTTCGGCGTAGCCATAAACAAGTGAGCGATGCTTAGGATACAAACTCAAGGCTTTGGCGTATTGGCTGGCGGCGGCTTGCGGGTTATTTTTTGCCACCTCTAAGCGTGCGGCTAAGTTTTCAATAAACGCATGTTTAGGCGCATTCTTTCTGAGCCATTGCAGCTCATTAGCTACACCTTTTAAATCATTTTTACGCAGCATCGCAAGCGCTAAGCCATAATGCTCGGCGGCTTCGCTGGCAAAACGTCGTTCTTTAATGTTATCGGCAAATTGATCAATTGCAGCTTGTGCCAAACTATCACCCGCGCGTAACTTGGCTTTGACCAAATTATATTCAAAGCTGTCGGTCACTTGTTTATAAGGCATGCTTTCTACGCGATTCGATACATCAGCAATACGCTCTGCAGTGAGTGGGTGGGTGCGTAAAAAGCTAGGTGCGCTGCCTTCAGAAAATCGAGTTCCGCGTTGCATGGTGGTAAAAAATGCTGGCATGCCGCGCACATCAAACCCTGCACTATCTAGTATGCTCAAACCGACTCGGTCGGCCTCACGCTCGTGCTCGCGTGTGTAATCCAATTGCCGCTGCACAGTAGCCGCGGATGAGGCCGTCAGTGCGCCAGTGGCCAACTCTGGATTGGCGCGAGATACTAGCAATGCTAGTGCAATCCCTGCAATATTTTTAAAAGTATCGTACTTTTGTTGTGCCAACATACGCGCCAAATGGCGCTGCGTCACATGCCCTACTTCGTGCCCCAGCACACTAGCCAACTCAGATTCGTTGTTGGATGCCAATATCAAACCGGTATGCACACCGATGACACCACCCGGCATGGCAAACGCGTTAATCGTGTTATCTCGCACCACAAAAAAGTTAAATACTTGCTGTTTATCGGGGCTGGCAGCCGCCAATTTACTACCTAGCGCTTGCAAATAATCCGTTACTTCTGCATCTTGCAACACATCGTCACTTACTGCGACTTCCCGCAGAATTTGCTCGGCAATGCGCTGCTCGTCTTGCGGCGTCAGCACGGTTTGCGAAATATCGCCCAAATCGGGCAAGCTGGTGTCTAAATTGGTCGGCTTGTTCGAAAAGCTGGGTTCCTTACTAGACTCTGCATTACTCTCGGCTAAGGCAAGATTAACCGCCAGCAAGCTCACAAGCACGATGGATTTACGAATAAATGGCGTTTTTAATTTCATTATTGATATGATAATGTCTTTATTGGCTAAGTTCACGCCCAATTGTTAACGAGAAGTAAAAATGCATCCCAATGTTGATAAAAAATTAACCCACTTTGATGCCAGCGGCCAAGCCCACATGGTGGATGTAGGCGATAAACTGCAGACCAAGCGCATTGCGGTTGCCAGCGGCATTATTAGTATGCTGCCAGCCACCCTAAAACTCATCCAACAAGGCGATGCAAAAAAAGGCGATGTGCTGGGCGTGGCACGCATTGCAGCTATACAGGCAAGCAAAAAGACGGCTGATTTAATTCCACTGTGTCACCCGATTGCCTTAACTAAAGTTTCTGTTAGTTTTGAGGTGAATGAAGTGAATACAAACATTACCTGCACCGCCACCTGTGAAACCACAGGCCAAACAGGGGTGGAAATGGAAGCGCTGACAGCTGTTTCAGTTGGGCTGCTGACGATTTACGATATGTGCAAAGCGGCAGACAGAGGAATGACAATTAGCGATATAAAACTGCTAGAAAAGCACGGAGGGAAATCGGGAGATTGGGTTGTAGAAAAGAAATAACCCATTGAATATTCAATAAAAATCATAACTTTTAATGTGTTATACACCTGCCTCAATAAAAGATTAAGTTCTTTTTTGGGGTCTACTTTACGTTAGGATGCAATAAAAATAATGAGGAAATTAAAATGAAAGAGGAGATTATGTACAACCAAAACAGCATATTAATTGTAGCTTTACTATTTATAGCCATACTTATTGCGTATGAAATATTTTTTCGTATAGGAAAGTTTTATCAAAATATAACGGATCATGAAGTTAAGTCTCAGACTTCAGCTATTCAAGCAGGTATTCTTGGTCTTTTAGCTCTTCTATTGGGATTTACATTTAACATGGCACTGCAACGATTTGACAATAGGAGTCACGTAGTAATTAAAGAAGCCAACGCAATTGGGACTGCATTATTAAGGACAAGGCTATTACCTAAACCATACGACTCAACAACATACAGCTTATTACAAAAATATATCGATTTAAGAATAGAAATTAGTTCTGTGGATTTAACGTATAAAACTCAACGTAAATCGATAAATGCTAAAACCGATGAAATTCAAAACCAAATTTGGGATCAATCAATAAAAGCAGCAGAAATTGACCCAAGACCAGTAACTACGGGATACTTTATTACATCCATAAATGACTTAATTGATGCCAGAGGTGAGAGAAATGCCCTCTTACAAAGGCATGTTCCCGAAGTAATTCTCTTCTTACTATTTATTATTTTTATAAGTGGTGGAGCCTTGATGGGCTATACCAGCGGACTGGGCAAAAATCGAGCCTATATACCAACAGTAATATTTTCTTTATTGCTAGTTTTAGTTGTATTCATCATTATCGATTTAGACCGCCCTAAAAGAGGTTTAATAATGGTTCAACAAGACAGCCTGATAGAATTAAAAAGTATAAGACCCTAACAATAAAATCCAGCGGACGCAAAAAACCGCACCGCTGATTTTGACGTTAGTCACAAATTAGCGCAGCAATACGCTCTGCGCTAGCCGGCGCCATGGTGAGCCCATACCTAAAATGCCCGGTATTTAAAAACAAGTTCTCAATACTTGGGTGTTGTGCGATTGTAGGTAGGTTATCGGGAGTGCCAGGCCGAAAGCCGCTCCAGTGCTTGATGACAGCGGCATGTTTTAAGCTCGGCAGTATACTCTCCGCCTTTAATTGCAATGCTTGACGCATCGCCTCTGTGGTGCTGGTGTCAAAACCCACGTCTTCTAGCGTGCTACCTGCTAGCAATAAGCCATCACGGCGCGGCACTAAGTAAAAACCATCGCGGTAGATTATATTGGTTGGAAAATCTGCTACCGCTTGGTGAGACAGGTCATACAGCAAAATCTGCCCGCGCATCGGTTTAACGTTGAGGTTGGCGGCTGTATCTTTTAGCAGCTCAAAGCTCCATGCGCCTGAAGTGACTACAAAAACATCTGCCTTGAGGACATCACCATTATTCGTTTTCCAGCCATCTATTTTATGCGTATTGGCCAAAGGCTCAAGCTGGGTAGATTCTAGTAAGGTGACATGTTGTTGAATCAACAACTGTTTTAGCGCCTGCATTAGGCGCGGATTACGCACTTGCGCGACCTGTGGCAACAATAAATTGTTGCCCTGATTTTGAGTTTGAAAGTGTTGCGCTTCTATGTTGTTTTTTGCACACCAATCCAATGCCAAAGCCGCATTAAACGCTGGCTGTATTAACATACCACTTTGCGTGTATTCTGGGTCGATTCCAGTTTCGTCTAATAAACGCTGACATAAAGCTGGATAAAGGCTTGCGCCAGATAAAGCGAGTGCATTTACCTCATCTTTGTACATCCACGGCAGCAGCGGAAATAAAATACCCGCGCCTGCCCAGCTTGCCTCGCCCGAAGTTTGAGCGGCGATTTGATTGCGCTCTACAATGGTGACTTGGCAACCGCGTTGTGCCAGCTTGAGCGCAGTGAGGCAGCCCACGATACCGCCGCCAACCACAACAACTTTCTTGGCTACGACAGATTTAGCCACTTATTTACCTGAGACAAGGTAAGTTTCGGCCGTCACCAAGTCATCTG
>JAABQZ010000070.1 GCA_011391175.1 Methylophilaceae bacterium
ATTAGCAAGATGAACGTTACCAGCATGTTCTTGTTAATTAGCGGCTTGCTAGCTGCATATATTGAGTTTGCATCAGTCGCAATTGAAGCGTTAAAGGTGATATGCAGGCCAATAATTGCAATGGCTGTTAAAAATGAAAATAAAATCTTGATTGATAGCGGATTTTTACCATCATATTGTTTCATCCAAGATAGAGTAATCAAGGCTAAATAACTAACACAAATTGAGGTTAATAAAGCGCTGAATAATGCCATCGGGATAATGCTGATGTTACGAGCGCCATGCAGTGCGCTTGCGAAAAGGTAAAACATGGCATAGCTAGACAAGCCAGCCATTAGACCGCATAGCGTAAATATACCTAAAGCAACAGTCTTTTTACTTGTAACATAGCAGGTAATAAAGCCGACAAGCACCGCAGCCAAGTAAGCGCCGAACATGGTCGGAATTGAGAAATCAAGTGTGGCAGCGTGATGAAAAGCAAGCCAGTTAATAAAATGAATACCCCACAAGCCACTGCCTACGGTTAATGCATAAATTGGAAGTAAAATCTTTTTAGTTTGAGCAGTTGATAAATATAAACGATTTACAAAACTAAAAGTAGCGAACATGGCTAAGCTGCTTGCTAATGCAGAAAGCAGTATCAACCAAGTGTTATCTTGTATTGCCATTGTTTTACCTTATTATTCACAATATTGTTATTGTTAGTAGGTAAATCACAGCAATAGATATGCCAGTACTACGGAAGGGTAAAAAATTTATTATTTTTCATATGAATCAGCCACTTGAGTATTAACTCAAGTGGCTGATATTGTTTGAAATAGCTGATTAGATGAGACTTGTGTTGAAATGCCGACAGTGGCCCAACAGTAACTTAGATGCCACGCAATAATTCGTTAATACCTACTTTGCCTAAAGTTTTGGCATCTACTTTCTTAACGATGACTGCACAATATAAGCTATATGCGCCGTCTTTTGATGGCAGGTTGCCAGAAACGACTACTGAGCCAGCAGGGACACGGCCATAGAACACTTCGCCCGTTTCGCGGTCATAAATTTTGGTGCTTTGGCCAATATACACGCCCATGGAGATGACGCAGTTATCTTCTACCACCACGCCTTCTACTACTTCAGAACGGGCGCCAATGAAACAGTTATCGCCAATGATGGTGGGGCCAGCTTGTACTGGTTCTAATACGCCACCAATGCCCACGCCGCCAGATAGATGTACGTTCTTGCCGATTTGTGCACATGAACCCACTGTGGCCCATGTATCCACCATACTGCCTTCACCCACATGCGCGCCAATATTGACATAGCTAGGCATTAATACGGCATTTTTGCCGATAAATGAGCCGCGACGGACGATGGCATTAGGCACTACGCGAAAGCCACCTGCTTTAAAATCAGCTTCGGAGTAATTGGCAAATTTTGGCGGGACTTTGTCAAAGTATTTGGTCACACCGTCATCCATCAACACATTTTCTTCTAGACGGAATGATAGCAGTACGGCTTTTTTCAACCATTGGTGAGTCTCCCAGTTTTGAGTGTCTGCAATTCTGCTAGCCACACGCAACTTGCCTGCGTCTAAGTCGGCAATAATAGAATTTACCGTTGTTTTGATTTCAGCAGATGCGTTGGCTGGGTTAATATTGGCGCGGTCTTCAAATGCGGCTTCGATAATGCTTAGGCGTGGATCCATGAGGCTCTCTAGTAGATTAATTGACGAAAAATGTTATTTTAACCTAAGCTGCTCAAAAACAAAAAAAGCGCGTAAAAATACGCGCTTTTGTTCGTGAGAAGTGGCTTATTTAGCTTTTGCTGCTTCGTATAGAGGGCGCACTTTCGGTGCCAGTGCTTTCAATTCAGCGATACGATTCTCATTTGCTGGGTGGGTGCTAAAAAATTCGGGTGGCGCACTTTTGCTTTGTGCACCCATTTTTTGCCATAAAGTCACGGCGGCATCTGGATTAAAGCCCGCACGTGCAGCAAGTTCTAAGCCCATTTTGTCAGCTTCGCGTTCTTGCTCACGGCCATTTGGCAAAGAGAAAAATAGTTGTGAGCCCATGCCTGCCGCTTGTACCGCAGCGCTGCCTGCGGCGCCAGTTGCAAATGCTGCCAGCGCTTGCAGGCCAAATTGTTGCACATAAGCTTGTGACATACGCTCACGTCCGTGCTCACGTAGCGCGTGGGCAATTTCGTGACCAATCACGGCGGCCAACTCGTCATCGGTGGCATTGATTTTTTCTACTAAACCAGACAGCACCATGATTTTTCCACCTGGCATACAGTAAGCGTTCAGTTGGTCATTTTTTTCTACGTTTACTTCCCATGCCCATTTGACAGCATCGGGGCGGAATACACCTACTTGCGCAATCAGTTTATTTGAGATGCCACGCACACGCGCCAACATGGCAGGGTCGGCGTTCAGCGTATTTTTCTTTTTAGCTTCGCCTAGGGTTTCTGCATAGGCTTGCGACGACATTTTATCAATCGAAGAGGCGGGCAATAGCATAAATTGTGAGCGCTTTACGCCAGCCACAGTGTCATTAGTGGTGGTCGCACAACCGGCGAAGCTCAGTGAAAGTAAGGCTGCGATTGTTAAGGTGATTTTTTTCATGTCAAATCCTTTTCGTCTCTTCAGTTGATTCTAATTCTCTGCTAACGCATGAGTTATACCATTGGTTGATTTAACTGTCTGTGGGTTATCGTACAAAAAATACTGTTCTGTAGACCGCATGGACGCTTGTTTGTAGAGCATCAAAATTAAAGATACTTATATTTTTACTTGCGAGCCTAGCTCGACAACGCGATTTGGCGGCAATTTAAATTGGTTAGTAATCGTTTCCGCACTGCGGAACATACCAATAAATATTTTTTTACGCCAATAGGCCATGCCAGATTTTTCGCTGGCGATTAAAACTTCTTTGCCAATAAAAAATGAGGTATCCATGCTGTCAAAAATCAATCCATATTTATTACACAAGTCTAAATCGCGAGGCAAATCTGGCTCGTCCTTGAAACCATAATTAATAATTACACGATAAAACTCATACGGCAAGGCTTCTACATTAACGCGTTCGGCTAAGTTGGTGTGTGGATAATCTGAAAAACGCACGGTTAAAATCACCACTTTGTCGTGCAACACTTTGTTGTGCTTTAAATTGTGCAGCATGGCGTGTGGCACACCTTCTGGATTAGGTGTCATAAACAGTGCGGTACCATGCACCCGTGTAGGTGGGTGCGCACCAATTGCCTCAATAAAAGGGGTTAGCTCCATAGCTTCAGATTTTAAGTGCTTGTAAAGCATAGTCCGGCCATTTTTCCAAGTCAGCATCAGCACAAAAATGACCAAGCCAATCAGCAGAGGCACCCAGCCACCATCAGGTATTTTTAATACGTTGGCGCCAAAAAATGCCAAATCAATGGTGAGGAATAAGCCAATCAATAATGCGGTTTTTAGTTTGCTCCAGCCCCAAATTTCGCGGAATACGACAGCAGCTAATAAAGTGGTAATGACCATATCTCCAGTGACGGCGATGCCGTAAGCCGCTGCTAAATTACCAGAGCTACCAAAGCCAATCACCAGCGCCATGACGCCCACCATTAAACCCCAATTGACGCGTGGCATATACACTTGACCTTGCTCACTTTCAGAGGTGTGCCTTATGTGCATGCGCGGCAAATAACCTAGCTGTAAGGCTTGGCGCGATACTGAGAAAGCGCCTGTAATCACTGCTTGGCTGGCAATGACGGTTGCTAAAGTTGCCAAGCCAATCAGTGGGAACAACACCCATTCTGGCGCTAGCAGATAAAACGGATTTTTAACTGCAGTAGGGTCACCTAAAATGAGTGCGCCTTGGCCAAAATAATTCAGCAACAACGCGGGTAAAACAAAACCAAACCACGCCAAACGAATAGGGAAGCGCCCAAAATGCCCCATGTCTGCATACAACGCCTCTGCACCTGTCACTGCCAGCACCACAGCACCCAGTGCTACAAATGCAATTTTTGGGTGAAGCATAAAAAAATCTACCGCAAAAAACGGGTTTAACGCTTTTAAAATGGTGAGATCGTGTGCAATGTTAATTGCTCCTAGCACGCCTAGCGAACCAAACCACAGCAGCATAACTGGGCCAAAAAACTTACCCATAATCGCGGTGCCCTTGCTTTGCGCCCAAAATAAGGCAAACAACACCAACAAAGTAATGGGCACAATAAATTGATGTAGGTGCGGCGCAGCAACCTCAAGACCCTCTACCGCAGACAGCACTGAAATGGCAGGTGTAATCATGCCGTCGGCGTAAAACATACAGGCGCCTAAAATGCCCAGCAGCATGATGTTACGTTGCTTAACGCGGCTTTGACCCGCGTTGCGGCTGGCGAGTGCTAGTAGCGCCATGATGCCGCCTTCACCGCGGTTGTCAGCGCGCATAATAAAGGCGACATATTTGATGGAAACAATGAGGATTAAAGCCCAAGTAATCAGCGATAGAATGCCATAAACGTTGGCTGGATTAAGCGCGACGGGGTGATGCCCAACCGAAAAAACTTCTTTCATGGTGTAGAGTGGGCTAGTACCAATATCACCAAACACTACGCCCAATGCGGCAAGTGCCATAGCGGGCAAGCGGGTTTTTTGAGGATTGTTATTGTCCATAGGGTGTAGTATTAAACAGGTTGTGCTGTGAATGCAATCGACTATTATCAGCCAACTAAAAAAACTTATCCATTACATTTTTAATACCATAAGCTAGATAATATTTTTTTGATCGCGTGTGGCAGCCCAGCTGAGTAAAATACTTGTCCCTAGCACTGCCACGACAACGCCAAGCGAGATTGCCACTGGAATTTTAAACCAATCAACAATCAGCATTTGACTCTAATCCGCCCATTGTTTCTAATTCATTCATCATTGTTATCCGCGAGAAAATGCTCTAAAAGCTAGCCACTATTGTTAGCTAAATTAGCACGACAAATCAATTAAAATCATAAACAATTTAAGGGCTATTTTTTTGAGTATACTTAAACGTGTTTTAGGCGATTGTAAACTTCTAATACTCGTGGCATGGCGCTTTCTAACGCGCTTATCACTTCTGGGTCAAAATGCTGACCTGCATTTTTGCGCATGAAATTTAACGCCTCATCCACCGGCCAAGCTTCTTTATATGGGCGTTTTGAGGTCAATGCATCAAATACATCAGCAGCGGCTACTATGCGAGCAGACAGCGGAATTTTTTGACCCTGTAACCCTGTGGGGTAACCACTACCATCAAATTTTTCGTGATGTGCGGCGGCAATTTCAATACCAACTTTAAACATACTGTGGCCATGCGCTTGTACTTGCGCTTCGGCCAGTTTTAATACATCCGCGCCAATAGTCGGGTGGCGCTCCATTTCCGTACGCTCAGCCGCGTCTAGTTTGCTAGGCTTTAGCAAGATGCTATCTGCAATACCCACCTTGCCAATATCATGCATGGGTGCAAAATTAAACACATCGCGCACATAAGCTGGCGTAATTAGGGCACTGTATTTAGAATGTTGGCCAAGTTGTTCTGCAATGATGGCTGAATAGAGTGCCATTCTGGTTAAGTGGTCGCCAGTTTCTGGGTCGCGGCTTTCGGCTAATTTAGCCAAGCCTTTAATGGCGGCGATGACTAAATTTTCCATCACTACAGTTTTTTCGAATACGTGAGAAATCACTGCTGCAATATTGCCTAAAAACTCAATATGCTCGGGCTGATAAGCCGAATTGGCGCTGGCAAATACCATATAAGCGTTGGCTGTATTGGGCTTAGATTCAACTTGCAAGGGCAAATATAATGCCGATTGCAAGCCCATATGGCCTAGAGTGTGCTCTAAATATTGTGAAGTGGGTAAATTTTGGCTATTAAAATTAACGTTGAAAGGCTGGTGGCTATTGTCTTTCAACTGCGCTGGCATACTAAACGTACTACCTGTTACCACTTGATGTTTCAGGTAAAAATAACGCTCTAAAGTGAGTCGCTGCTTATCTGGCGTGGCATACAGTATACCCACCCAATCCAGCGGCACAAATTGTTGAAACTCGGCATGCACAAACGCCAGCACTTCATCCAGTTGTGTGCCTTGATTGATGCGGTTGGTCAGCCTAAACATAGCGTTTAGACGATTAGTCAATTGGTTAAACGCACTGCCCATTTGCGCAATTTCGTTGTTACCACTAATTGGCACAGGATGCGCAAAATCACCTTGCGCCACTTGCTTAAAGCCTTTTAAGGTGGCTTTTATCGGCTGCAAAATGCCACGTTTCAGCAATAATAATATACTCAATAAAAGTAGGCTGCCAAGCACTGCCGCAATTTGTAAAAAAAGCCTAATTTGGCTTAACTTATCCTCCATCATGCTTTGAAAAGCTGAGCTGAGTTTTTCGGATGAGGCGGTTAAATAGTTACCACGTGCTAAAATATAGTCAGCCGCCCAAGTGAGGCGGGGCTTATTTAAATCGGTACCAATTTTTTGTTTTAAACCAGTTTCAAAGCGCTGCCAGTCGGCGCCGGAACGTGCAAGTTGATTGCGTGAGAATGCATCAAAAGTACAGTAAATCTTTCCATTGTGACTGGTGACTTGATGCTTGCCAGCCAAGCCTGCGTCTAATTGGCGCACCACAAGTGAATCGATAATTTGATTGTATTGTGCAGTTTGTTGTTGTAAACCCATCCAATAAATTTGCAAATCCCGGTTATATTGACCATAACTATCGGGCGCTTCTGCAGAGTATTGCTTGGCTTGATCCAGCATGGTTTGGCTCAATACGCGTAATTGACCAGTTAAGTTTAAGATAATGTAATCGTGCTGGCGCGCGCGTAGCGCAAGAAGGGTGTAACTGAATGTGCCAACAAGCAGCACAAAGATAAGCGCTAAGGCTAGCCCAATTTGCACTTGAATAGATTGATACCACTTGAGTTTCAACTGGCTTTTCATTTTACTTAGTCAGCTATATCTAGCAATCATTACATGGTTTGGATAAATAAGTTTGGCAAAAAAGTAGTTAATAAGGTTGGTTAATTTTTTGACTCATTGTTTGATTTGGAGGAAGCCCTAATTTATTTTTGAGTATGTTCAACGGTGGCGTCAGCACTGCCTTGCGCAAAAGTAATGTGTACTGTTTGAGTAGGTGTCAGTTGTCCCGCATCGCTCACCAACTTACCTGTGGTGTCTTGCACCATGGCATAGCCACGAGCCAGCACGTTATGTGGATTGAGTTGAGCCAAGCTGTTTTGCAAGTTGAGTAGTCGCTGTTGCTGCATTTGCATATGCCGTTGCAAGCTTATCTCCATACGTTTTTGTAGCTGCTTGATTTGATTAGATTTCATTTCAATTTGTTGCAAAGGAGAAATCAGACGTCGGCTCAAATAGTCGAGCCTTTGTGCATGGCTCTGCAAGCTAGTATCCATGCGCCTTACCAGCCTGCCCCAAAGATGATGTAATTGTTTCTTTAAAGTTTGCATGTCTTGGCTTGCTAGCTCAGCGGCGGCGGTGGGCGTAGCGGCACGCACATCCGCAACAAAATCACATATAGTAAAATCTGTTTCATGGCCAACACCTGAGATGGTGGGAATCGTACATTCATCAATCGCACGCGCTACAACTTCCTCGTTAAATTGCCATAAATCTTCCATGCTACCGCCACCGCGACAAATAATCAGCGTATCCACTTCGGCGCGTTTATTGGCGGTATGAATGGCTTTGGCAATTTGTGCTGCTG
>JAABQZ010000071.1 GCA_011391175.1 Methylophilaceae bacterium
GATTTTGCTGGATGATTTGCTTAAGCAAAATTACGAAGACTTAGTCGTCGTTTCGCCCGATGTTGGTGGCGTTGTGCGCGCACGTGCAGCGGCTAAGCAGCTAAACTCTGACTTAGCCATTATTGATAAGCGTCGCCCAAAAGCCAACGTAGCAAAAGTCATGAACATTATTGGCGAAGTGGCTGGCCGCAATTGTGTGATTATGGATGACATGGTAGACACCGCCAACACATTATGCGAAGCGGCGGCCGCGCTTAAAGCACAAGGCGCTAAAAAAGTACTGGCCTATGCCACCCACCCTATTTTGTCTGGTACAGCGGCGCAGCGTATTGCAGATTCTGCACTAGATGAATTGGTGGTAACCAATACCATCCCTCTCAGCAAAGCATCGAGCGAGTGCAAAAAAATTCGCCAATTAAGCGCAGCGGGTTTAATCGCTGAAACGATTAAACGCATTAGCCAAGAGGAATCTGTTTCCTCATTATTTATGGATTAGTTTTAACCCTGTTTTCTGGTCGCGGAAAACAGATTTTAGTGCAGTACCGGTCTAATTAATCAGACTGTTTTAGGAGCAACAAAATGAGTATTTCAATTAATGCAGTTAAACGTGACGTTAAAGGTACGGGTGCGAGCCGCCGTGCACGTCGCGCTGGCAATGTGCCGGGTGTGGTTTATGGTGGCGGTCAAGCCGCTGTCAACTTAGAGTTAAATCATAAAGAATTGTTTTTACAATTCCGTCACGAGGCTTTTCACGCTTCTATTTTGGATTTAATTTTAGATGGCAAAAAAGAAAGCGTGTTATTGCGCGATTACCAAATGCACCCTGTACGCAACACCATTCAACACATTGATTTTCAACGTGTGTCTGCAAACGAAAAAATCCATGTGAGAGTGCCTTTCCACTTCCTTAACGAAGACACCGCACCTGGCGTTAAATTAGGTGGTGGTATTGTGGCGCACATCATGACAGAAGCCGAAGTAAGCTGTTTACCGAAAGATTTACCAGAATTTATTGAGGTAAATGTTGGCGCGCTTGAGCTTGGCGATTCTGTCCACTTGTCTCAAGTCAGCCTGCCTAAAGGTGTAGAATTTGTGGCGCTTGCGCACGGTAACGACGCGGCAGTTGCGGCAATTGCCAAAACGCGCGGCGGTGTTTCTGAAGATGAAGCGGCAGATGCTGCCGTTGCAGCGGATGCAGCAGCCGAATCTGCAACTGAGTCTGCAGCGGACAAAGCAGCTGAGTAATTTTATTTAGCTAAATTTAAAACGCGTACTTAATATTAAGTGCGCGTTTTTTATTTTAAACTATCGACATGAGCATAAAACTAATTGTTGGCCTAGGCAATCCTGGCGATAAGTACGCAGCCACTCGACATAACGCGGGGTTTTGGTTTGTGGATGCTGTTGCCGCGCAAAACAACACTAGATTAGCCTTAGACGCCAAAATGTTTGGCGATGTGGGTAAGCTTAATTCAGATTTATCTAAAAATGATACTTGGCTACTCAAACCCACCACGTTTATGAACGCCAGTGGTAAAGCAGTAGCGGCGCTGGCCAATTATTACAAAATTACACCTGCTGAAATTTTAGTGGTGCATGACGAACTAGATTTACCAGCCGGTAGCGCAAAATTAAAGTTTGGCGGTGGCCATGGCGGACACAATGGCTTAAAAGATATACACGCGGCACTAGGCACAGCGGACTATTGGCGCTTGCGCTTGGGCATAGATCACCCAGGTGACCGCAACGAAGTAATCAACTATGTGCTTAAAGCGCCCACACGAGAAGAAAATGATGCCCTGCAAGCCAGTATCCATGAGGCTTGTGGCGTGGTGCCTCTGATGCTTAAAGGTGAATTTGAAAGTGCCATGTTGAAACTTCATACTAAATGAAGCTGGCAATAAAACTAAATTAGCACACAAAGTAAATTGATTAACCCGCTGTTTTTCCACTTGTATTTTAAGCGAGTACAAGGCGGCAAGGATGAAGAAGCGTAGGCAGTACATTAAGTACGACCAGCCGGTGAAGACACAGCCAACAAAGTAATCGCTTGAAAGATAAACTGGAAAAAATATGAAATGCGGAATTGTAGGCCTACCCAATGTAGGCAAAAGCACCCTTTTTAACGCCATTACCAAAGCGGGTATTGCGGCGGAGAATTACCCATTTTGCACCATTGAGCCAAACGTGGGCATTGTGGAAGTGCCAGACCCACGTCTGCAACCGCTGATTGATATTGTGAAGCCACAAAAAGTGCAGCCCGCCATTGTGGAGTTCGTTGATATTGCTGGCTTAGTCGCAGGCGCCTCAAAAGGTGAAGGGTTAGGCAACAAGTTTCTTGCCAATATTCGCGAAACAGACGCTATTGCGCATGTAGTGCGCTGTTTTGAAGATGGTAACGTGATTCACGTCGCCAATAAAATTGACCCGCTATCAGACATAGAAGTGATTAATACCGAGCTAGCACTGGCAGACATGGAAACAGTCGAAAAAACCATGCAACGCGAAGGCAAAAAAGCTAAAAGTGGCGACAAAGAAGCCATTGCGCTAATGGCAGTGCTCGACAAAGTGCTGCCTTGCTTAAACGAAGCCAAAGCAGTACGTACGTTGGGTTTAGATGATGATGAATTACAACTACTAAAACCACTGTGCTTAATCACCGTAAAACCCGTGATGTATTTAGCCAACGTGGATGAAAAAGGCTTTGAAAATAACCCATTTTTAGACAAAGTAGTCGCATTAGGCAAGGCTGAACACGCGCCAGTGGTGTGCATTTGTGCAAAAATTGAAGGCGAAATTTCAGAGCTAGACGACGAAGACAAATTGCTATTTTTAAGCGAGTTAGGTCAAGATGAACCTGGCTTAAACCGCGTGATTCGCGCAGCCTATGATTTACTTGGCTTGCAGACCTACTTCACCGCTGGTGTACAAGAAGTGCGTGCCTGGACAGTGAAAAAAGGCGCTACTGCCCCGCAGGCTGCAGGTGTCATTCATACCGACTTTGAGCGCGGGTTTATTCGCGCCGAGGTGATTCAATATGACGAATACGTTAAAAACAAAGGCGAGCAAGGCAGTAAAGAAGCTGGGAAAATGCGTTTGGAAGGCAAAGAATACATCGTGCAAGACGGTGATGTGATGCACTTTAGGTTTAACGTTTAAATTAACGCCACACCGCATATTTAATGATTTTTACTTTGACGATATGCTTCTAAAACACTACATTTGTGCGCTTGCTTAAGTTTAACGCAAACTAATTTGGTTCAAAAGGTGATCTAGCTCAGATGGTTAGAGCACAGAACTCATAATTCTGGGGTCGAGGGTTCAAGTCGCTCTTTACTACCCATATAGACGCCTTTTTTCGAGAGATTGGGGCGTTTTCCTTATAATGATTCTGCGATTTCTTCACCTTTTATTTCTTAGCTTTTCGGCCATCGCTTTCGATTCATCTTTGCGAAGTTGAATATAATCTAAAACATTATCGAGCTGAGTGGATGAAGGCAAAGCAGGATTATTGGGTAGCTGAGATAGTTTTTCAAAACTTAGTGCGTAAGGCTCACTAATATTTGACTCTATTTGGCTGGCTAAGTCATCAAATGTTTTATCGCCTTGCTTACCTGAGTGCACAACTTCTAGCCAAGTGCGGTTAATTGTTTGATCTTGATATAAAAACTCACTGAGTTGTTTGCGTAGCAATATTTCATCACTCCAGCGGTATTTTGGTGGTGGAATATTCATGACAAGCGTCACTATAGCCACCAAGCAGATTAATGCAGCTGTGGCTGACATTTTTATTGGCCAAACAGGTAAAGTGATTGATTTCGCCAACATAATACTAATCAAAACGCCTGCAATAAAGCCACCAACGTGCGCCGCATTATCAATGCCTGGCACAATAAACCCCATCACAATGGTGGCAATTGCAAAACCTAAGGCGCCCCAAAATAACCAGCGAAACTCACGTGTTGTGATTGCAGTTCGCTCACGCCATAAAAAAGTAAGTAAGGCGCCAAATATGCCAAAAATTGCACCAGATGCACCGCCTGAGACAGCTAAGTTGCCTTGAAATACTAAAGAGACTAAATTTCCCGAAAGACCACTAATAAGATAGATGGCTAAAAAGCGTGCTTGGCCATACATGCGCTCAACCAATTGCCCTGCATCCCACAGCGCCCAACAGTTAAGTAGCAGATGTAACACACCAAAATGCAGGAACATAGCGGTAAAAAGTCGCCACCATTCACCATCTTGCGTAGCTGGGCCAAAATTTGCACCCCAACTCAGCTGTATGCCATTGGGGGAGTGCCAAATACCCGCTCCGCCTGCTAGCATGGTAATAAATATCGCTATGTTGATGAAGATGAGCAACTTAGTCACCCAAATTGTTGGGTTACGTTGCTTTAAAAACGCGTCTAAAGATTGCAAAAAAAATCCACCAGTGAATCACCAGTGGATATTTTAAGCTAAATTTATTTCAATTAGATTTTATAGAATTTACTTTTAAAACTAAGTAAGTTATTTGACACTATCTTTACGGCGTTTTGCGCCTAAACCTAGCAAGCCTAAGCCTGCTATTAGCATTGCGTAATTTTCTGGTTCTGGCACAGGGGTAATGCTGTAAAGCGTAGTGGTATTTGAAGCCTCATTAGCAATAGTTAAGAATAATTTTCCATTGCTCTCAAACGCCTGCAAACCCTCTGGTGCCAAATCGCCATCGGTTACTAGCATATCTAAAAAGCTAGCATTGGCTGGGTCGGTAATGTCGTATAAGGCTACCGCACTTTTGAGTGTTCTTTCCAAGCCAATCGCTGCGATAGTTCTGCCTGCTAAGCTAAATATAGAGACGCCTTCTGGCTCAACGCCTTTTTGGCGGCTTCTTTCATCATCATAAATACCCAGTTCAGCCGCTTTTTTATCTAAAAAATCACCACTATCAAATACTAAAGCACCGTTGGCATCTAAGATTGAAAAAGAGCGGCCACCTGCTGCAAATAAGTTACCAGTAGAAGAGTCGGTATTTGAAATGCGTAAGTTAGCAAGATCGCCGCTTGCACCTACTGTGCTGGCATTAGATCGATCACCATCATCTGCACGGAAATCACCTTCATTGGCTGTTACCAGATAAGTAGCGCCGCCTACTTCATAAGCCGCAATGCCATCGGGCATATACAAACCTTTTACATTGGGTGATGTGAAGTTAATGATGCTGTTATCTCTAGTATCAATAGAGTTTCCTGGCAAACTAAAATCTTTTGTACCTAGGCCCACCACTTTTTCAAAACTATTGGTGTTTAAATCCAATATACCAATCGCATTGGCTTCTTGCAAAGTCACATAAGCTTTAGTGCCAGTTGCATTTACTGCAATATATTCTGGCTCAAAATCCATCCCTGTGTTTGTGCGAATATTGCTACCCGTTTGAGTCACGCCGACAAAACCTGGCGTAGCCACAACTGCGCGCGTACCAACATCAATAATACTGACACTACCAGCTGGATCAACAGCTGCAGGACCGAAACTTTTAGGTATTGTATTGCCAATCTCTGCGCCGTAAGTAGAAGGTGTGCCTTCATTAGCAACCAACAATTTAGATCCATCTGGCGTAAATGTCAGCATATCTGGCAGCGCACCAACTACGACTGAATTTATGCCAGCGGATAATGTACGCGTAGCTGTGTCATAAAACTGCACCACACCAGGGTTTGTTATAACTGATGACTCAATGGCAAATGCAGCCAAGCCATTTTTAATTGCTAAGCTGTTAATAGAGCCGAAAGCAGAGGTATCAATATGCTGCACTAAGCTGCCATTACTTGCATTCAGCACATCCACACCTACTATACCAGCCACCCAAATGGTGTTGGTAATCGCATCATAAGCAGAAATCTCAGCAACCTGTCCAGCAGCACCGCTGTTAATGTGACTATAAGTCCACTCTTTTGTAATGCTATCGATTGGGCTGTTTGCAAAAGACACTACAGGGCTAAAAAGTGCTGCTACTAGGGTACTAACCATTAGTTTTTTCATTTAGTTATCCATTATCTCAAAAGTTAATAAAATCTAATTGATAAGATACGCATGAACCATTTCAAATAAATGAATGTACCTAGTCCGCTCGATTATTTAACTAGACACTTAATTGAATACTTCTAATATTTTTTTTGCTAGATGTTCCCAATCATAATTTTTTTCAATATTTTCTCTTGCACGGGCAGAGAAATTTTCAATTAAAAAACTATCGTTTAAAACATCAATAATTTTATTCACCATTGCATCAATATTGTTTGGCTCGACTAGAAATCCCGTACCACCTTGCTCTACTAGCCCTTTATAAAACAAAAAATCCCATGCTACGGTCGGCAACCCCATTGCAGAAGCTTCTAAACAAGTACCTGGTAGGCCTTCGTAATAAGAAGTGGAGACATAAATTCGACTGCGATTATAGTAAGTTATCATTTCAGAAAATGGTACTTTTCCTGTCATCACAATATTTTGAACATATTCAGATAACTGCTCGCGAACCCAGCTTTCCTCATCACCATAACCTACTATGTAAATCAAGATATTTGGTTTTTTCGCTACTAACTGTTTGCAAACTTCCACCATCTTTTTGCTACCTTTTAGTAGCTCAATTCTGCCAGAAAATATCACATCAATATCTTTAACAACTTCCTTTTTAGCGCTAAATTGATTTAGGTCAACTCCATTTGGAATAATGGTAATAGGCTTATCAAAGCCATAAGTTAACATCTGTTGGCGCCCAAACTCTGTAAGCGTTATCGCGCCTTCACAGTTTTTATAAAGCCTAGATTCCATCCACATTTTTATCTTCAGAGACAACCAACCTATCTCAGATATATAATATTTTTCAGTGTAAAATCGACCTGACATTCCTAAGTAGGTAGAGTGAATCGTTAAAAAAACAGGAATATGTCTAGGCATAAACAAGCCAGGAATAAGGGGTGGGCTATGAAGATTAACCATCTGAATTTTTCTCTGCGCATACAGCTGGTTTAATAATTTCCGCGCCTTCAATGACCAAAAAATTAAGTTATAGCGGCTAGAGCTAAACGGCAATAAAATAAGCTCTACATTCGGATAATTTTTTTCTATTTGATGTTCATCGCCAGTGATTAAATAAATTTTGGGGTGAGTTTCTGGCAAGTTAGCCAAAAACGAATCTAGATAACGGGCTATGCCACCGACACCGTAAAACTGAGGATACACGATTGCAATCATTTCGGCACATCATTCATAAGTATATTTGACTCGATCTTTTGGGTTAACCTTTCCCAACTATAGCCAGCCAATATCTGCTGGCGGGCGGCATGTTCCATTTGGGTTTTTAAAACTGAATTACTTAAAATTTCCACCACCACTTTGGCAGTCGTTTCTGCATCGTTTACATTCACCAGCAAGCCATTTACACCATTCTTGATGATTTCTGGCACACCGCCCACCGCAGTAGCAACCAAGCAAGTGCCAGCCGCCATTGCCTCTAACACGACTAGCGGACACGGGTCTTGCCAGACCGATGGCAGCACAATAATATCCGCCGCCGCATACATATATTTAAGTTTATTGTGCGGCATAAAACCCGTAAAAATAATCGCTTCACTCACTGGTTTTGCTAATTTAACCAACCATTGCTCATAATCTGTTTTAGCAGCACCGCCAAAAAATGAACTGCCCACGATGATTAAGCGAGCATGCGGTAGCTTTGCATGAATGGTGATAAA